>JBQTHW010000001.1:0-9057 GCA_052389495.1 Methanobacteriota archaeon
GCAGGATCGACTTCTCCTTCGCGAGGAGCTCCTTCTCCTTCCGCGACAGGGCGTCCTGCACCTCGCTCCTGGATTTGCCCGACAGCGCGCTCGACTGGTCCTTCAGCTGCAGCTCGATCCGGTACTCGTTCGCGGCCTCCTCGAGCGCGATGATGCGCTTCCGGAGCTCCTCCTCCTTCGCGAAGTACTCCTGTTCCTTCGCGCGCAGCTCCTCCTCGAACCGACGCTTGAGCTGTTCGTCCGCGGCGGCCTCGACGTCCCCGGCCGCGGCTTGCGCGACCGCGGTCTCGCGCGCCTTGAGGCTCGCCTCGCGCTCCGCGAGTTCGATCTCGCGCTTCCGCAGGGCGCGTTCGTCCGGCTTCACCTTCGCGATCGCGCTCTCGAGCTGCTTCTTGAGCTGGGCCGCCAGCTCGCGTTCCTGCGTGACCTGGGCCTCGAGCTTCTGCCGGGCGGAGACCTCCTGCTCGAGCTTCCGCTTCATCTCGCCCGACGGACCCGCTTTGAGCTGCTGCGCCTTGACGTACTTGATGACCGCGATCGTGCCCTTCTTGATGTGCTCGATCTCCTGCTCGAGCTCCTTCCGCTTCGCGATCTCCGTCTGCAGCTGCTTTGAGAGACTCGCGGTCTCCTCGATGTACTTCACCGGGTCGAAGCGGCCGGAGCGAAAGCTCGCGAGCTCCCGCGAGAGGGTCGACCGCATCGCGTCGAGCTCCGCGCGGAGTCCTTCGACCTCGAGCGCCTTCGCGCGGAGGTCCTGGAGCCGGTCCTCGGGCAGCTTCTCCCCCGTCGGCGGCGACGAGCCCTTCCCACCGCCCTTCGCGGGCTTCGCGCCCCCGAGCCACTCCTGGAACGCGGACTCCTCCCCCGCGAGCCACTTGCGGAGCGCGTCCGCGTTCGCCTCGGAGGATCCGGATATCGGTCCGCCGAGCCACGAGGCGAACCCATTCCCGCCGGCGTCCGCGGGGTCCGCCGAGGCCGTCGTCGGCCGGTCCGCGAGGACCGTCTTCTTCCGCGCGGGCGCGTTCTGTTTCGTCCCGCACACGACGCACTCCCCGGAGGGGTTGACCTCGCCGCCGCACACGCGGCAGGACTGCGCCAGGCTGGCGTCGGCCTTGGGCCTCACGGGCATCGAAGTGGCACCTCGAGGGTCACGGTTGACACGGCCGAGGTGATCCCTGGGTACGCGCCGTTGCTACGAGGAGGTGGGTATATAATCGGTGCGTTGTGAGTATCAGCGCTCGACCGCCGCGGCCTCCCGAGCCCGGTCGTCGCGCGCGGAGTCGAGCAAGCAGGAAACGTATTTATACGCATCAAAGAATCGGAAGGCTCGAATAAAAAAGCGGGTCCGGCGCGGTTGCGGGGAAGGCGATGGAGAAACGGATCCACGTGAGGATCGACCCGAACGACGAGTCGATCACCCTGAAGGACATCATGCAGCGGATCCAGGACATCCAGCGGCAGAACCCGGACCTCGACGTGTTCTTCGATGGCGACGAGTACGCGATCTGCTCGAGGCCGAAGAAAGAGTAGAAACCCGAGGCTTTTTCTCCGCCCCTCGCATACGAGGCGCCGGTGGCGTCTGTGAAGAAGCCGACGAAGGCGGAGCTGACCCGGCATCCGATCGAGCATCTCGACCTCGAACGGACGAGGACCGTCGCGGACCTCGTCGACGGCTACAAGAACATCTCGTTCCAGGCGCGGACCCTCGGCATGTGCGCGTCCGTCCTCGAGAACGCGATGTCGGACCCGGACTGCACGGTGTTCTTCGGCGGCGCGGGGGCGCTCACGCCGGGCGGCCTGAGGAAGGTCATGCGGGACCTCGTCGAGTTCGGCCTCGTCGACGTCGTCGTGACGACGGGGGCGATCGCGTACCACGACTTCTACGAGGCCCACGGGCACCGGCACTACCGCTCCTCGCCCGACGCGGACGACATCGTCCTGCGCGAGCACTTCCTCGACCGGGTCTACGACACCCTGGCCGACGAGTCCCTCTTACGCGAGTGCGACGAGGAGATCGCGGCCCTCGCGGACCGCCTCGAGCCGCGTACGTACAGCTCCCGCGAGTTCCTGTGGGAGCTCGGGAAGATCGCGTCGAAGGACCCGGCCTCCCTGGTCGGCGCGTGCTACCGCAAGGGCGTGCCGTACTTCGTCCCCGCGCTGAACGACTCCTCGGCGGGGATCGCCCTGACGAAGCACCACCACGAACGGGTGAAGGCGAAGAAGACGCCGCTCGCGATCGATTCGATCAAGGACAACTACGAGATCGCGCAGATCAAGCTCGCCGCGAAGCGGACGGGCGTGTTTTACGTCGGGGGCGGCACGCCGAAGAACTACATCTCCCAGGTCGAGGTCATCACGGAGGTCCTCGGCTTCCCGGAGAACCCCCACATGTACGCTGCGCAGATCACGACGGACGTGCCGCAGTGGGGCGGCCTGAGCGGCTGTACGTTCGAGGAGTCCCAGTCCTGGGGGAAGTTCCACAAGGACGCGAAGATGGCCCAGAGCCTCGTCGAGGCGACGATTGGGTTGCCGCTCCTCGTGGGGTACCTGCTCCAGAAGGGCGTCCACAAGGCGCGCAAGCAGAGGAAGTTCAAGTGGAACGGAGAGAGGCTCGTCCGCATGACGTGAGGGCGATCACCCGCCCCGGACGCGCCGCTCGAAGCGGTAGAGGGTCTCCTCCTGCTCCGGTTCGATGACGCCTCGGACCGGCCCGTACGCCCGCGCCGCGCGCTCGCGGACCTCCCGGACAGCGGCCTCGGCGGACATCCCCCGATGGATCAGGTACGCGGCGAGCATCGTGCCCGTCCGTCCGCGGCCCGCGTGGCAGTGCACGAGGGTCCTCTTCCCTTCCGCGACCTTCGCGTCGACGAACGAGAGGAACTCGTCGATCTGGTCGAACGTGGGGGCGGTGAAGTCGTCGATGCAGATCTTCTTGTGCTCGAAGCCCGCGTCCTCGATCTCGAACGTGTTGAGCCGCGCGCACTCGAGGCTCACGACGACGGCGAATCCCATCTTTCGCAGCCGGGCGAAGTCCCACTCCATGTACGCCGGCCCCGGGAGCCCGGCGAGCCGTCCGCCGTCGAGGGTGTAGTACTGCATGACGCGCACACCCGAAGCGCCGAGGTAGTTCAAAATAGCGCGGTGCCGTTCGTTGGCGCGTGCCACGCGGACGTATGACGATCGGCCTGTACAACTCGTACGACCGCGTGAGGTTCCACGAGGCGCACCGGAGAGCGCTCGCCCGCGCGGGCCCCGTCGCGCTGGCGTTCGACGCGAACCTCGCGACGTTCGGCTTCCCGTACGCGAAGGCCCTCGGCACGCCCCTCGCGATCGTCGAATGGGTCGCCGGGACGACGAGCATCGGAGAAGGCGGGAAGTACCTGAAGGAACTCGCGAACGCGGGGCGGTTCCAGGCCTTCGACTTCCCGGAACGCGGGTTCCCTCCGCAACTCGGCGACGTCGTCGTGACAACGAACCGCCCGGACCCGAAGAAGGCCGCGGACGCGAAGACCTTGGCGGGGCTCCTCCGCGACGGAACCTCGATCCTGCTCGTCTTCGGCCTGGGTCCGAAGGGACTCGACGACCGCGCGATCTACCCCCTCGGTCGGATGCACTTCGACGTCACGGGACGCGGTTTCGCCCTGGAGACCGCGACGGCGATCGGGGCCGCGCCCGCGATGATCGCCGCGCTCCTCCGAGCGTGACGCCGTCCCGCACCCCCACCCCTTATATCGCGCGGGATTCTCGGGGACCCGATGAGCGCGCGAGGCGACGGCGGCCTGTGCGAGAACCTCCTCATCACGGTGCAGGCACGGCTCCCGACCCGCTACGGGCCGTTCCGGATCCACGCCTTCCAATGCCCGGTCCGCGGCGAGGAGCATGTCGCCCTGATCAAGGGCGGGGTGGCCGGGAAGCACGACGTCCTCGTACGCCTGCATTCCGAGTGCATGACGGGGGACGTCTTCGGCTCCGAGCGGTGCGACTGCGGCGAGCAGCTCGACGAGGCGATGCGGCGGATCGGTGCGGCGCGGCAGGGCGTCCTCCTGTACCTCGCCCAGGAGGGCCGCGGGATCGGCATCGCGAACAAGGTCGCCGCCTACCACCTCCAGGACCACGGGCTCGACACGGTCGAGGCGAACCGCGTGCTCGGCCTCCCGATCGACGCGCGCAGCTACGAGTGCGCCGCATGCATGCTCCGCGTCCTTGGCGTCCGGTCCGTGCGCCTGATGACGAACAATCCGACGAAGATCGATGAGCTCAAGCGACACGGCGTCGACGTGCGGCGGCGGATCCCGATCCAGATTCCCGCAAAGCCCTCGAACGTGCGGTACCTCGAGACGAAGCGCGCGAAGATGCGCCATATGATCTCGCGCCGGCAGCTCAGGTCGCCTCGAGCACGGCGATGACGCGGTCCCCCGGGATCGACTCGCCCTCCGCGACGAGGACCTGCCGCACGCGACCGTCGGCCGGCGCCGGGATCTCGTTCTGCATCTTCATCGCCTCGAGGACCACGAGGACGTCCCCCCGGCGGACGCGGGCTCCCGGACGGACCGCGACGCGCACGACGCGTCCGGGCATCGTGGGCCGGACCACGTAGACCGCCGGGGCCGGTCCTCGACCCGCCGTCGGCCGTCGCGCGATGGATTCGAGTCGCTCGCGGACGACGATCGGGTGGGGGTCGCCGTCGACGAGCGCGTGGGACCCTCGGAACCGGATCGTGCGGCGCCTCGGACCGATCCGGACCTCGACCGCGTCGGCGGAGACGTGCGCGACGGGCCGGTACTCCGCGCCGTCGATCCGGACACGGAGGGCCTTGCCCCGGCCGACGACCTCGACCTCGTGGGCTTCACCGTCGACGATGAGGTCGAAGCGCATGGCCTCCTCCGAGCCGCTCCCGCCGGCCCGCGAGGGCCCAGGCGGACGGCGTCGACGGCACGAGCGGAACGCGGCCCGCGAACGCCCCGACCCCCGGGCCCACGACGATCGCGGCCGCGATCGCCGCGACGCGCTCCTCGTGGGGTCCGCGACCGCGCAGCCGTTCCGCGATGCGCAGGTCGGAGACCATCGTGGTCCACAGCTCGCCCCGGACGAATCGCGGGTGGCGCACGAGCGCGACGTCGAACGGGATCGTCGTCTTGACGCCCCGGATCTCGAAGTCCGCGAGGGCGGCCGTCATCCGGCGGATCGCCTCCCGGCGCCGCCGGCCGCGGGTGACGAGCTTCGCGACGAGCGGGTCGTACTCCGCCGGCACCACGGATCCCGCCGCGATCCCGGAATCGACGCGCACCTCCGGGCCGCTTGGCTCGCGGTACGACACGATCCGCCCAGGGGAGGGGAGGAATCCGCGGAGCGGGTCCTCCGCGTTGATGCGGCACTCGACCGCATGGCCGCGGATCGCGATCTCGGACTGGGACAGCTCCGGGTCCTCTCCGGCGGCCACGAGCAGCTGCTGCCGGACGAGATCCACGCCCGTGACCAGCTCGGTGACCGGGTGCTCGACCTGCAGGCGCGCGTTGACCTCGTTGAAGGTGAACCGGCCCCTATGGTAGAGGAACTCGACCGTACCCGCGTTGCGGTAGCCGAGCGCCCGGAGCCCCTTCACGGCGACCTCACCGATCGTCCGGCGCTCCCGCGCCGTGATCGTCGGCGCGGGCGTCTCCTCGACGAGCTTCTGGTGGCGCCGCTGCACGGAACACTCGCGCTCGCCGAGATGGAGCCCGCGTCCGCGCGGCCCCAGGAGGACCTGGACCTCGATGTGGCGGGCCCGCTCGATGTACCGCTCGAGGAAGACGTCCGGGTTTCCGAAGTTCGCCAGGGCGACGGACCTCGAGGAGTCGAACGCCGCCCGGAGCTGCGCCGGCCGGTCGACACGCGACATCCCGATCCCGCCGCCCCCCGCGGTCGCCTTGAAGAGGACCGGGTAACCGAGCCGGTCCGCGATCGCCCCGGCTTCCTCGACGGATCGGACGACCGCGTCGACGCCCGGGGTCACGGCCACGCCGGCATCCGCCATCGCGCGCCGCGCCGCGATCTTGTCCCCGGAGAGCGCCATGGCCGGCGCGGGCGGACCGACGAAGGCGACGCCCTCGTCCGTGCAACGGGCGGCGAAGTCCGCGTTCTCCGCGAGAAATCCGTAGCCCGGATGGATCGCCTCCGCGCCCGACTCCCGGGCGACCTCGAGGATCCGCGGGATGTTGAGGTAGCTCTCCGCCGCGGGAGACGGACCGATGTCGTGCGCCTCGTCCATCGCGGACACGTGGAGCGCCGCGCGGTCCGCGTCGGAGAACACGCCGATACACGCGATCCCCATCGCCCTCGCCGTCCGCGCGATCCGGATCGCGATCTCGCCGCGGTTCGCGATGAGGAGGCGGCGGAACATGGGACCCCTACAGGGGGATGTTCCCGTGCTTCCGGGCGGGGCGTGTCTCGCGCTTCGTCCTCAGGACGGAGAACGCATCGATCGCACGGGGCCGCGTCTCCTGGGGCTCGATCACCTCGTCGACGTAGCCCATCCGCGCGGCGATGTACGGATTCGCGAACGTCGCGCGGTACTCGCGCACGAGCTCCGCCTCGCGGCGCTTCGGGTCCTTCGACGCCTCGAGTTCCTTGCGGAAGATGACCTGGACGGCGCCTTCCGGCCCCATCACGGCGATCTCCGATCCGGGCCAAGCGAAGTTGAAGTCCCCGCGGATGTGCTTCGAGCACATCACGTCGTAGGCGCCGCCGTACGCCTTGCGCGTGATCACCGTGACCTTCGGGACGGTCGCCTCGCTGAATGCGTACAGGAGCTTCGCGCCGTTCCGGATGATGCCGCCGTGCTCCTGCGCGGTCCCCGGAAGGAAGCCCGGGACGTCGACGAAGGTCAGGAGCGGCACGTTGAAGCAGTCGCACGTGCGGACGAAGCGAGCGCCCTTCGTCGACGAGTCGATGTCGAGGGTCCCCGCGAGGACCTTCGGTTGGTTCCCGAGGACCCCGACCGGGTGCCCGGCGAGGCGGGCGACGCCCACGACGAGGTTCTGTGCCCAGTGCTCGTGGACCTCGAGCCACGACCCTCGGTCGACGACGCGCGCGATCACGTCCCGCATGTCGTACGGCTTGTCGGGCTCCCGCGGGACGAGGGTCGCGAGTTCCGCATCCTGACGGTCCGAGGGATCGTCCGGCTCGACGGACGGCGGGTCGTCGACGTTGTTCGACGGGAGATAGGACAGGAGCCGGCGGACGAGGCGCAGCGCGGACCGTTCGTCGTCCGCGGCGAAGTGCGCGACGCCGGATTTCTCCGCGTGGGCCATCGCGCCGCCGAGCGCCTCGAACGAGACGTCCTCCCCCGTCACCGCCTTGATCACCTCGGGCCCCGTGATGAACATGTTCGACGAGCCCCTCGCCATGATCACGAAGTCCGTCATCGCGGGGCTGTACACGGCGCCCCCCGCGCACGGACCCAGAATCGCGCTGATCTGCGGGACGACGCCCGACGCGAGCACGTTCCGGAAGAAGATCTCCGCGTACCCGCCGAGGCTGATCACGCCCTCCTGGATGCGCGCCCCGCCGCTGTCGTTCAGTCCGATGACCGGCGCGCCGACCTTCAACGCCGTGTCCATGACCTTCACGATCTTGGCCGCGTGCATCTCGCCGAGGCTGCCGCCGAACACGGTGAAGTCCTGCGAGAAGGCGAACACCGTACGGCCGTCGATCCGCCCGTGGCCCGCCACCACGCCGTCTCCGGGGACCCGCTTGTCCGCCATGCCGAAGTCCGTCGTCCGGTGCTCCACGAAGGCGTCCGTCTCCACGAACGAACCGGGATCGAGGAGGACGTCGAGGCGCTCCCGCGCCGTCAGCTTGCCCTTCGCGCGCTGCGCCTTGACCCGCTCGCGGCCGCCGCCCTCCCTCGCCGCGGCCCTCCGCCTCCGGAGCTCCGCGACGCGTTCGTCGACCATGGCGGCGTCGAAGGGGGCGCCCCGACATTAAGCCTTCGGGGCGGCGCCAGGGCCGGTTCCGCCGCACGAACGCCCGGGCGGTGTTCGCTGGAACGCTCCACGGCACAATCGCCGGGGCTGCCGCGAGGGACCGCGGGAAGACGGGTTGCCGCCCGCCGACTCACTCGACGTGCTCGACGGTCCCGTCGACGATGTCGTGCTTCGTGCCGCGGTCGTCCAGGACCACGAGGGACCCCTGCGGCCCGATGTCGAAGCCCAGGCCGACGACGCGGCCCGTCGGCGTCTCGACGGCCACGCGCCTCCCGATCGACTGGCACTGTCCGCGGTAGTCCTTGAGCAGGATCTCCGTCGGTGTGTTGCGGTAGCGAGAGTAGTGCTGGTCCGCCTGGTTCAGGAAGAAGTCGAGGAACTCCTCGTTCGCGACGAACAGGCTGACCTCGCGCCGGAGGCTCGTCGCCCGCTCGCGCACGCCGGAAGGGAGACGCTCCACGTCGACGTTCGTGTTCACGCCGATCCCCATGACGACGTAGTGGACGTCGTGGCGGTACACCCCTTCCGAGAGGATGCCCGCGATCTTGCGGTCTTGGTAGACCGCGTCGTTGGGCCACTTGAGCCCCGCGAGGACCCCGAAGTGACGGAGCGCCTTGACGAGCGGGATGCCCATCAGCAGCCCGAGCACATGGGCGTGGGGGCCCTTCGGCTCGAGGACGAGGGAGACGTAGAGGCCGCCGGGGGGCGAGGCCCACGCCCGGCCGTGCCGCCCGCGTCCCGACGTCTGGCGGTCCGCCCACACCGCGAGGCCTTGGGGCATGTTCGCGTCGAGCAGCTCCTTGGCGGTGTCCTGCGTCGACTCGACGACGTCGTAGTGCCACACGGTCCGGCCGACGAAGGCACGTTGGGGCGCCGACGCCTCGCTCATCTTCACGTCGCGTTGGACCCGACGCCACGTATTTCAACGTTTTCGCCGGGCGCGCCGCCGTCCCACGACCGCGACACCGCTCGCGGCGCCAACGAGGAGAAGCCCGACCGGGACCCATCCGTACGGCCCACCGCCCGTGAGCCAGTCCGCATGCACCCGGAGTCGCACGACGGCCGTCCGGACGTTCCCCGCCCGGTCCGTCGC
>JBQTHW010000002.1:0-2044 GCA_052389495.1 Methanobacteriota archaeon
GACCGTGACCCTGACGGCCGCCACGCCCAACAAGGTCATGAACTTCACCCTCGCCCGACCGCCGGGCGGCGTCGTCGAAGGCGGAACCATCGTCCTCATCGGCGCGATTGCGGCTGCCGTGGTCATCGGGTTGCTCGGCTTGATGTTCGCCCTCGGCCGCCGGCGCCGGACCCGATGCCCGAACTGCGGCAAGCCGAAAGCGCCGGACCAGCCTCTGTGTCCCGAGTGCCAGGCGAAGGGGAGGCCGCCGGTGAAGACGGAGCCTCCCCCGCCGATGGACTTGTGAAGGAGCACGTGGCCTAGCGCGTCCGGGCCGCCCCTTTCCACTCTTGACTGATCCCGTCGTGCCCGAATCTATCTATAGTTTGGCGGCCTTCGTGCGTTCATCGATATCATGATGACATGGGAGGAGGAGCTCGAATCGTTCAAGCGGCGGACGCAGGGCTCCGCGAAAGCGTTCGCGGTGGCGAAGAAGAACATCCCGTTCGGGGTGAACAGTAACTACCGCTACACGGACCCGTATCCGATCTATCTGCGGAAAGCGAAGGGCAGCCGGGTGTGGGACGTCGACGGGAATGAGTACATCGACTTCAATATGGCCTTCGGCGCCCTCGTCGCGGGCCACAGCCACCCCGTCCTCGTCAGGGCTCTAAGGGAGCGCGTCGCGGAGGGGACGATTTACGGCTTCGAGTCGGACGAGGCGGCGCCCCTCGCCGCCCACATGTGCAGCCGATTCCGCGTCGATCGGATCAAGTTCTCCATGACTGGGCTTGATTCGACGTTGTTCGCGATCCGGCTCGCCCGCGCCGTCACCGGACGCTCGAAGATCCTCAAGTTCGAGGGATGCTACCACGGGTCCCACGACACCCTCATGGTGTCGATCAAGCCGAAGCCCGCGCAGCAAGGCGACGCGAAGCGGCCGACGCCCGTGCCCGCTTCCCGCGGGCTGCTTCCCGAGCTCGTGCACAGCGCCGTGATTGCGCCGTTCAACGACCTCCACACCGTCGAGGACATCGTCCGGGAGCACGCGGACGAGCTCGCGGGCATGATCATCGAGCCCGTCGCGATGAACATGGGCTACGTCCTCCCGAAACCCGGGTTCCTCGAGGGGCTCCGTGGGCTCGCGGACGAGACAGGCGCCCTCCTGATCTTCGACGAGGTCAAGACGTGCGGGAAATTCTACGGCGGCGCGGAGGAGCCGTTCCATGTGGCGCCGGACCTCAAGGTCTTCGGAAAGGCGATCGGCGGTGGGATCCCGCTCGGAGCCGTCGGCGGCAAAGCGTCCATCATGGAGCAGATCGTCCCAGGTCAGATCGCTCATGCGGGGACGTTCAACGCGAACGCGTTGTCGGTCACGGCAGGGCTCGTAACGCTCACGAAAATCCTCACCCCTGTGGGGATGCGGAAGGCGCAGCGGATCGGGGACGCGCTTGGGAAGGGCTACCGGGACATCGTCGAGGACCGCAAGCTCAACGGGGTCGTCCAGTACAAAGGGATCTCGGGGGCCCTCCACTTCACGCGCGGGCCCGTCACGGATTGGCGATCCTTCCAGGACGTGGACGTCGGCAAGTGGTGGGCCTACAGCACGTCGATGCAGAATCGCGGCGTGATCGCGGGCGCGCCCGGCGCCGACGAGCAATGGACGACGTCCGTCGCCCACACGATGGAGGACGTCCGGGTGCACCTCGAGGCGTTCGAGGAGGTCCTCGAGACGGTCCGCGGGATGCACGGGGAGGTCCCCCTCGTCGAAGCGATCTGAGGTGCCCCCACGCCGCGTCGCAAGTACGGCCGGATGATCAAGCCCTTGCCCGTCACGAAGCGGGAGAAGTGCCGGCTCTGCAAGGCCGGCCGGCCGTGCCCCGTCCATCGGCCGGGCGATCCTCGATTCTAGCCCCCCGGCGGAAGGTTGATCTAGGGAGCTAGGCGATAGGGGTTGAATGAGGGGAGGCGCCCCCCAGAGCGGCGGGCGTCACCGGTCGGAGGGGTCGGTGTGAGGGCCCGGATGGCGCAGACGGTCGTGGGCTTGGTTGTGGCTTCGGTTCTC
>JBQTHW010000003.1:0-7153 GCA_052389495.1 Methanobacteriota archaeon
GCCCGAGGTTGTTCGTCGCGAACATCGTCTCGAGTCCGTCCGCGGTCACCGTGCGCTCCTGCTTGTAGACCGCGGCGATGTTCACGAGCACGTCGAGCCTGGGATGAGTGCTCCGGATCCTCCGCGCCAGATCCCGCACGTACGCGAGCGAAGAGAGGTCCGCGACCTCGAGCTCGAACGATGCGCCACCCGACGCCTCCCGTGCGTGCGCCCGCGCGACGTCGCCGCGCCCCCGGTCGCGGGCGACCAGGACGACCGTCGCGCCCTGCTTCGCCAGCCCGACGGCCGTCGCCCCGCCGAGGGCCCCCGTCGCGCCCGTCACGACGCACACCTTGCCGTCCATCGGCACCGTCCACGGCGGTTCCGCCACATCCGTTTTTGCGTCTACGAACGATACGAACGGCGGGCGGCGCTCAGGCCCCGACGGCCCCGCACACGAGGTCGAAGTCCCACGGCCCCGTCCGGCCCGAAGGCTTCGGCCTGAGGTGGGCCAGGAGCCCCGCGTCCGCGAGCCGCTTCAGGAGCCACGCCGTGTACGCCGGGGCGCCCGTCGCCCCCGGGGAGTTGTAGTTCGTGACGTGGTACGATAGCGGCCCGGGGAGCTCGACCGCTTCCTTGATGAAGCTACCCGCCCGGTCGATCACGGACGCGCGGATCCCCGCGAACCCCGGTTCGCCGAGGTGCGCGACGCGCAGCTCCGGCAGGAACCTCCGGACGCGCCGCGCCATGACCCGCCTCGAGACGGACGAGAGGGACTCCTCCGCCGCGAGGGTCAGGAAGTCCGGGTTCACGAGCAGGGTGAGCTTGTTCCGCACGGGGGGATCGAGGAACTTCCGGACCGGCTCGGACGGGTCGTCGAAGAAGCCCCCGTACGTGAACGGCCCGGACACCGGGACGGCGTTCGGTCCGATCTCGACGTGGCCGTTCGCGCGGACGATCCAGTGCGGGTCGAGGAACGGGAGCTCCGGGTGGCGCGGGACCGAGTAGACGTTGCGGCGTGCGAGGAACCTCCATTCCGGCCGGACGGACCGGTATTCCCCGCGGAAATGGAGGTCCGTGTACGCGAGCCCGACGCCGAGCCGGTGCGCGAGGTCGATCGAGTTCCCACCCGCCGCGTTGATCAGGAAGCGTGTCGCGTGGACCTCCTCCGTGGCCTCGGGGAACACGCGGAGTCGATGCCGCGGGTCCAGGAGGACCTCGCCGGGCGGCGTCATCGCGCGCCGTCGGGCGCGTACCTCGAGCAGGTCGCCCTTCCGTTCGACGCCGACCACCTCGCGGCCGAGGAGGAACGTCGCGCCCGCGCGCTCCGCATCGCCCCGGAGGGACTCCGTGAGCGCGCGGAAGTCCACGCCCGTGTCCGTCTTCGCGAGGATCGCGCCGGCGCACGCCACGTGGGGCTCGATCCGGCGCACCTCGGCCGGTGTCAGGATTTCGAGCTCCCCGGGCTCCATCCCGTTCGCGGGGCCCCACTTCGCGTACGTCTCGAGCCGCGCGACGTCGGTGTCGTGGGTCGCGACCTCGAGCGTGCCGACCGGGTTCCACGGCAGGGCGCGCTCCTTCGTGTACGCCTTCCACATGCCGTAGGCCACCTGGGCGCACCGGGCGAACACGCGCCGCCGGTCCGGGTCGAGGTAGAAAGGCCGGTGGACGACGCCCGTGTTGCGCGCGGACGTGTGCGTCGCGACCTGCGGCTCGCGCTCGATCACCGCGATGCGGCCCTCGTAGCGGTCCGCGAGCCAGTGCGCGAGGGACGTCCCGAGGATCCCGCCGCCGACGACCGTGACGTCCCAGGGTTCCATGGGCGAACCGCCGAAACGGGCCCCCCTTCTTATTCCTATTCCGGCGGGGCCCCGGCGCCCGAGGGCTAGGCGTCCCGCCAGCGGTACAGGCTCAGCGCGATCGCGATCCCGACGGCGGTCGAGGCGGCGAGCAGGCCGACGTCGAGCAGCATCTCCTCCGTCGTCAGGACGACGAGGCCGAGGGACCCCTGCACGAGCTGGGCGGCGTACGTCGACGGCAGGACGCGTGCGGCCGCCTGCCACGCGGGCGGCAGGATGTGGAGCGGGTAGTAGAGGGGCGAGAGGATGCCGAGGATCGAGAAGATCAGGTTGCTGATCGGCCACACCTCGCGCTGGCTCTTGATCCGCGTGGACATCGCGATGCCGATCGCGGAGAACAGGATCCAGATCGCGAAGATGCTCCCCGCGAGGACCGCCCAGGACCACCACGGGACCGGCAGGAGCAGCGCGAGCAGGACGCCCTGGACGGCGATCGCGGGGGCCGCGGGGATGAAGTTCGAGATCGCCACGCCGATCAGGTAGCGCACCTTCCCCAGCGGCGACGCGACGAACAGCTCCTGGAGGTGCAGCTCGATCCGGTTGACGGCGGCGTCCATCAGGCACCACGAGCCGATGTTCTGGGTCGTGTACAGCATCGCGCCCGCGACGGCGAGCGGGAAGAACTCCGGCGGGGAGATGATCCGCAGGAAGTACAGGAACAGGAACGGGAGGAGGACCGGGACGATCGCGGCGGCGGGGTTCCGGGAGATCCAGCGCCACCCGATCAGCCCGAAGGCCGGCAGGACGCGGCCCTCTCGCGGCATCGACGCGATCTCGGCCATCCTAGGCCTCCCGCGCGGAACGGTGGGACCACCACACCGCGACGAGGAACATGACGGTCGCCTCGACCGCGAGCGACGCCCCGCCGAGGAGGACGAGGTCCATGGGCAGAGGCTGGAGCCCCGCGGCGGCCTGCGCGATCGCCGCGCCGCCGCTCGTCGGGATGAGCATCGCGAGCGGCCTCCACTCCGCGGGCCACTTGGCGAGCGGGTAGAACACGGGCGGTACGACCCCGAGCAGATTCGTGATCAGGCTCGCGTACGGCCAGATCGCCTTCATGTCCTTGAACAGGGTCGAGATCACGTACGCGAGGCTCGAGGAGAACGTCCAGACCGTCAGGAGGATCAGGAGGAGCGCCCCGAACGCGGGCAGCGTGAGCGGGTGGACGATCTCTAGGAGGACGAACAGCCCGAACGTCGTCGGGAGGAACGCGAGCAGGATCCCGCTCGACAGGCCCAGGAAGTACGCCTCCGGCGACAGCGGCGACGCGTGGTACAGCTCGTTGATGTGGTGCTCGATCCGGATGTAGGCGGCCTCGCTCAGGACGAGCTGGCCGATCAGGAAGACGGAGTAGACGAGGGACCCAAACAGCGCGTACGGCAGGAGGTCTTGTGCGAGGACCCAGACGAAGACGATCAGGATGCCCTCGACGATCGCGCTCGTCGCGACCGCGAGGGGGTCGTGCAGCTGCACGCGGGCCTCCGTGCCCGCGAACACCCTCGTCCCGACCCAGCGCCGCGCGAGCATGAGGCTCAGTCCTGGTCGATCGACCGCCCCACGACCCGGAGGAACGCCTCCTCGAGGGTCACGGGCCCGACGGTGGCGGACAGGCCGCCCCGCATCGCGAGCTCGACGATCTCCGTGACGCGCTCGGGGCCCGTGACGACGTGCACCGTGCCGTCCTCCGAGACGGTCGGCCCGAACGTCGCGAGCCGCTCGCGGAGCGACACGCCGTCCCGCACGGACACGCGGACGGAGCCACCGACCTGCCGCTTCAGCTCGTCCGCGGTCCCTTCCACGAGGACGCGACCCCCGTCGACGATGTACAGCCGGTCCGAGAGGGCCTCCGCCTCGTCGAGGTAGTGCGTCGTCAGGAGGATCGTGGAGCCCTCGCGGGTGAGGTGCCGGAGGCACTCCCAGACGCCGCGTCGAGCGAACGGATCGAGCCCGATCGTCGGTTCGTCGAGGAACAGGAGCGGCGCCTCCGTCGCGAGGACCGTGGCGACCATCGTCCTCTGCTTCTGCCCGCCGGACAGCGTGATCGACAGGCGGTCCGCCACGTCGCCGAGGCCGACCTGGTCGAGCGCCCATTCCGTCTGGCGCCTCGCCTTGTCGCGCGCAAAGCCGCGGGCGCGGAGGTACGCGTACACCTGCTCCCGCGGCGTGAGGTGGAAGAACGGCTTGCCCTCCTGCGGCACGACGGCGATGAGGGGCCGGACCGCGTCGGGGTCCGAGGTCACGTCATGGCCGAAGACGCGCACCCTTCCCGACGTCGGCATGAGGAGCGTCGACGCGATCCGGAGGAACGTCGTCTTGCCGGCGCCGTTCCGGCCGAGGAGCGCGACCCGCTCGCTGCGGCGGATCGCGAGGGACACGCCCTGGAGGGCCTCGACGGAGGGGCCTCCCCTCGAGACGTACGTCTTTCGGACGTCCGTGGCATCGAGGGCGGACTCGGGCATGGGCGTCGGCGATGCAGCGGGCCTTGATAAACTCGACCCACAGGGGCCAATCAGGCGGGCCACGCGACCTGGAGCTCCGCGCCGATCTTCCTCAGGCTCTCGACGACCTTCGGGCCGAGCGGGACGCCCTCCCGTCGATGGCGTTCCGTGCGCTCGAAGCTCTTCTCCCCGTGGAGGTAGATCCGCGACTGGCCCTCGGCCTTCGCGGAGTCCTTCAGCTCGCGGGCGAGGCGGTCCATGTCCCGCTTGAATTCGTAGATGGGGCGGAAGGCGGCCGGGTCCACCGCCATGAAGAAGTGGCCCACGTCGGGCTTCTGCTCGTCCGCGTAGGACAGGAGGCCCGTCGCCGCACCGCTCAGGACACCACTCAGGACGTCGACGAGGAGCGCGAGTCCGTACCCCTTGTGGCCGGAGAACTCCTCGCCCTCGCCGCCGAGGGGCAGGAGGCCTCCGCCGAGACGCTTCGCCATCGCATCGAGGACGGCCCTGGGACTGTCCGAGGCGCGGCCCGTCTCGTCGACCGCCCAGCCGAGAGGGAGCGGCTTCCCGAGGCGCTCGAGCACCTCGATCTTCCCCCGCGGCACGACGGAGGTCGCCATGTCGAGGACGAACGGCTTCTCCTTGGAGGACGGGGCCGCGACGCTGATCGGGTTCGTGCCGAGGGCCGCCGCGCGCCCGAAGGTCGGGACGACGAGGGGCGCGGAGTTCGTCATGCTCACGCCAATCAGGTCGTGCTCGAGGGCCATCATCGCGTAGTAGCCCGCGATCCCGTAGTGGTTCGAGTTCCTCACGGCGACCACGCCGACCGCGGTGTCCCTCGCCTTCCGGATCGCGACCTCCATCGCGCGGTACGCGGCGACCTGCCCGAGGCTCTGCCCCGCGTCGATCAGGGCCGTCGCCTTCGTCTCCTTCACGACACGGCTCGCGTCCCTGGGCCGGATGGCGCCCTGCCTGAGGCCCGTGACGTAGCGGGGCAGCCGGGCGACGCCGTGGCTGTCGACCCCTCGGAGGTCCGCGAGCACGAGGACGTCCGTCGTGATGCGGGCGTCTTCAGGCGGGACGCCGAGCTTCCGGAACACCGCCTCGCAGAAGGCGCGAAGGGCCTTCTCCGGGATGCGTGTCGGGGCTGCCATGCTCTCGTCTCGAATCTCACGAGGGAAAAAGCCTCTCGGGTTTAACTTTGCCGTATGAACCGACACGGGAACGGGCCGGTCCGTGGCCGGATCGCGCGTGTCGCGCCACACGGCCGGGGCCTCGGATCGTTTCGGAAATCGATATTCCTGCGTTCACCAACCGTTCGACGCACCTTCAAACCGGTGCCCCCCATGCCGGCGCGTGGTCCCCTTGTCGCGACGTACGCTTTTCGCCGTGGTCCTCCTGTTCGCCCTGCCGTCCGCCTTCGTCGTCGTGGCGGGTGCGGAGGAGCCGAATCACGAAGTGTGGATGATCGAACAGTCGGACACGGTCTCGGACGGGGGAGGGACGATCTACATCTTTGCAGGTGATGCGCTCGCGGGCCGCGACGCTTCGTCGGCAGTCCCCGAGGTCATCGACTTGGGGGCGGCGTCTCGCAGCCTCTGTCTCGCGTCGACGGGCACGGCCCCGCGCCGGGCCCACATGATCGAGTTCAACGAGGGGGGCAGCCACGCGATCGTGTCGTTCGTCGCGACGGGTCACGTCCTCTTCATCGACGCCGCGGCCCGAACGCCGGTCGGGTGCGTGGACGTGGGCGCCCAGGCGCATGGTGCAACGCCCTCGCGCGACGGTTCGTACGTGGTCGTTTCGAACCAGAACGGAAAGCTCCTCCAGCGCATCGTGACGGACTACGACTCGAACACGTTCACGCTCGACGGCGCGGCGACGGTCGACTTGGCGAGCTGCACGACGCCGAGCGGCGCGGCCTGCCAGGATGCGGCCCTGCGTCCGGACAACGCGCCGATATGCGCCGTCATCGACTCGTCGAGCCGTTTCACGTTCGTCACGCTTCGCGGCGGAGGCCTCTTCGTCGTGGGGAGTACGTCGACGCCCATGGCCATCGTTGCGGAGTACGACCGCGCGACGATCCATCCGAACGGCTGCGGGGGCATCGAAGCCTCCGGAAGGATGTACATCAACTCGGGTGGCGGCACGACCGCGGATCCTCTCGAATCGGACCTCTACGCCTTCTCGCTCGCGGCCTTCTCCGCGGTGCCGGCCCCACCGAACACCCCCGCGCCGACCCTCGTGTTCAGCCACGACGACCGAGGTTTCGTCGACTCCCACGGCATCGCCCTGACGAAAGGCGGACGCTACCTGTGGGCGGGGGACCGCGGGGCGAACCGGATCATCGTCGTCGACACGTGGTCGGACGTCGTCGTGGGCGAGATCTCGCTCGTCGGGTCGCTCAGCGACGATCCTGCGCCCGACCTCATGGCCCTCGCGCTGAGCGGGAACCGCGTGTACGTCTCCTTCCGCGGTCCGAACCCCCTCACGGGCAACAATCCCGCGGTCGGGAACGCGGTGGGCTCCACGCCGGGCCTCGCGGTCCTGCGCGTCGAAGCGGGTGGAGCGCGCGGGACCCTCCAGGCCCTCGTGCCCATTACGAAGGTCGTCGACGGCGTCGAGCGCGCGGACCCGCACGGGATCGCCGTGCGCGGCCTCTGACGCCGCTCGTCCTGCGGAGCTCGTCGCGGAAGGACTTGGGGGCGCGTTCCGTCGCGACCGTGATCACGACAGGCGGTAGTCCGCGGACATGCTTGCGGAGGAACGCCTCCGTCCGTCGACGATCGCGCTTCCACAATTCGCGGAGCCACGTCCCCACGGCTCGTTGGACCCAGAACGCCTCGTCGCGAAGGAGCGGCTCGAGGAGACGGAAGG
>JBQTHW010000004.1:0-3876 GCA_052389495.1 Methanobacteriota archaeon
GTACGTCGGGGTGTACGACGTCGCGGATGCCGCGTCGCCGACCCTCCTTCGAACGCACGGCGTCTCGGGCTACCTCGTGACCGCGCGGATGGTCGCGCCCTACGCGTACGTGATCGTGAACGACTACGTCCAGAAGGTCGACGATGCGTACCTGACCCCGCGTCTCTGCCTCGACGCCACCTGCGGGAGCCTCCCGCCCACGGAGATCTACTACGACCCCGGCTCCATGACCTCGGGCTCGTACACGAACGTCCTCGCCGTCGACCTCGAGGCGGGCGCGTCGACCGTCCTGTCCGTCGTGACGGGCTACGCGTCGACCGTGTACATGTCGACGGCCGCCCTGTACCTCTCGTTCCTCAAGTGGACCGAGCCGAGCCCCCTGCTCCTCGCGCCCCAGGTCGTCACGACGTGGACGACGGTCCACAAGGTCCGCGTCGCGGGGCTCGCGATGGAGGCCGTCGCGTCCGGCGACGTGTCCGGGTGGCTCCTGAACCAGTTCTCGATGGACGAATACGCCGGGTACCTGCGGGTCGCGACGACGTCGAGCGTCCAGAGCGTGGAGCGGTTCGAGCAGCGGAACAACGTGTACGTGCTCGACGGCTCGATGCGGCTCGTCGGCCGTCTCGAGGGCCTCGCCCCGAGGGAGTCGATCTACGCGGCGCGGTTCCTGGGCGAGCGGCTGTACCTCGTGACGTTCGAGAAGATCGACCCGCTCTTCGTGATCGACCTGTCCGACCCCGCGGATCCGCGCGTCCTCGGGTACCTCGAGATGCCCGGCTTCTCGGAGTACCTGCACCCGTTCGACGAGGCTCGGCTGATCGGCGTCGGGAAGGAGGCCGTGCCCGACGAGGTCGGGAACTTCTCCTGGTTCCAGGGCCTCAAGCTCTCCCTCTTCGACGTGGGGGACGTCGCGCAGCCGGAGGAACTCGCGCGCATTGCGATCGGGGACCGCGGGACGACGTCCGACGCGCTCACGGACCACAAGGCCTTCCTGTTCCTCCGGGAACGCGGGATCGTCGTGATCCCCGTGTCCCTCGCGCTCCTCGATCCAAACGACTGGGAGGACCCGCTCCCGCCGTGGGCGTACGGTGAGACGGTCTGGATCGGGGCGTACGTCCTCCGCGTGGGCCTCGCCTCGGGCTTCGAGGTCGTCGGGCGGATCACGCACATCGAGGGACCGCTCGATCCGTATACCGGGTGGGACTACCTCCGTGCGATCGGCCGATCCTTCGCGATCGGCGACGTCCTGTACACGGTGTCCGGGAGCTTCGTGAAGGCGAACGCGCTCGCGGACCTGGCGGAGGTCGGCGGGCTCGCGTACTAGGGCCCGTCCGGCTCAGCGAGGCGACGCGTCGACCGCCACGACGACGTTCTCCTGACGGTCGCGCACGACGACCGTCTCCGCGGGCTCCTCGGGGCTCAGGTTCGTCTCCTGGTGGACCGCGTGCGGCGGCACGTAGATGAAGTCGCCCGCCTCCGCGACGAACGTCTCGCCGAGGCGCGCGCCGAACCGGAAGCGGAGCCGGCCGCGGATCACGTAGATCCCCGACTCGGAGTCGCCGTGGTGGTGCACCCCGGACGCGACGCCCGGAGCCACCCGGACGAAACCCATCCAGAGCGTCCGCGCGCCCACGGTCGGTCCGTCGACGGCGGTCTCCCGCTCGAGCCCCGGTGTCTGCGCCGTCGCGCGGCTGCGGTCCTCCGGCCGCACGCGCCGGAGCGTCGGGGGGGTGGACGCCATGGCGATGCCCTCGAGCCGCTCAGCCGTACGTCGCGATCGACGCGTCGACGAAGCCGCGCCCGCTCTCCGTGTCCACGCGGTAGTTGATGTTCGTCGCGACGCACTGCGCGTCGCCCCACGACGTGACGGATACGATGACCTCGCCGAGCGGCCCGTCGTGGAACGTCGGCCCGCCAGAGTCGCCGGAGCACGTCCCCGCGCTCCCGGCGTGGATGTTCTGGGACATGTACAGCCACGCGTCGTGCAGGGAGAGGAACGTGGAGAACGAGATCTTCCGATATCCGTCGCTCTCGAAGGCCTCGTCGATCCCGTATCCGACGTTGATGAACGTCGCGTCCGGCAACGCGCCGGACGCCTCGAGCCTGTCCAGGTAGCCCACCGGCGCGAGGGTCGCCGGCGCGAGGCTGCGGACGGGCTTCTCGAGGACGATCACGCCGAGGTCGTGCGGGTCCGACGTCGGGCCCCAGTTGTAGTCCGGATGGCTCTCGTACGCCGCGACGTCGAGCCACTTCGCGTCCTTCGTCCACAGGTTCAAGGAAAAGCTCACGCGGAGCCGCCACAGCGCCACGCCGTTCCGCTCGAGCGCGTCCGTGCAGTGCCCGGCGGTCAGGAACACGCGCTCCGACACGAGGGTGCCGGAGCAGAACTCGAACCACTCCTGGAAGCGCAGGCTGAACACGAGGATCGCGCCGACGTTCGTGTGCGTCGTGTCGATCACGCCGTACGTGATGCCCGCCACGGGCGTCACGACGAGGACCGCCGCCGCGAGCGCCGCGACGCCTGCGAGATGCCAGCCCGCCCGTCTTGTCGAAAGAGACAAAAGTGCCCCTCCCCCCACGGGAAGGGCACCGGGCCGATTAAGGTCGTCGGGGACTCAGCGCGGGCGCTCTGCCGCGCAGCACCCGCCCGGGCAGCAGCCGCCGCAGCAGCAACACGCTTCCGGCGCCTGCGGGGTGGGCACGCTTGCGGGGATCGAGGGGACCACGGACGCACCTCCTGTGTTTCTACTACCTCACAGTAGTAGACAGTCTCAAATACCTTCCCTTCCTTCTCTTCGGAGATGTCGGAAGTCAGGGCGCGCGCGAACGCCCTCCTCGGAGAGGCGGAGCCAGCCTCCCTGGCGGCGATCGGCGGGACCCTGCGCGAGCTCGGGCTCGGCGGATACGCGGCGGACGCGTTCTGCGCCCTGACCCGGGTCGCGCGGGCGACGGCGGGGGACCTCGTGCGGACGACGGGCATCCCGGACTCGAAGATCTACTACGCGCTGGACGAGCTCGTCGAGCGGGGCCTCGCGGAGGTCCAAGAAGGGAAGCCGAAGTCGTACCGCCTCGTGCCGCCCAAGGAGATCGAGGCGAGGCTCACGCGCCTCCTCGACGCGCGCCGAGCGCGGGAGCGGGACTCGGTCACGCGCCTCGTCTCCCTTGTCGAACCGCTCCGGTCCGCCGCGCGCACTCCGACGACGGACCTCGCGTACATCGTGAAGGGCACGCCGAGCGTCCTCGCCCGCGCGGAGTCGATGGTGGCGTCCGCGCGAAGGGAGATCGTCCTCCTCGCCTCCGACGTCGACGTCGTGCGCCGCCTCGAGGCAGGTCTCCTCAAGGCGATCGGCCGGAAGGTCGGCGTGAAGCTCGCGATCCCGGACATCGACCTCCCGAAGGAGCTGTCGCGGCGCGCGGAGATCCGCGAGATCGTCTGCGCGTGCGTCCTCCTCGTCGTGGACGGACAGCAGGTCCTCACCGTGACCCGGCTCCCGGACGGGTCCTCGTACGGAATCACGTCGACGGACGAGACCCTCGTCCGGATCGGCCGGGAGTACTGGGAGAGCCCGAGGTGTTGCGTCACGTGAAGCGGAAGGAACGGCCTCCGAAGGATGCCCGGCCGAAGGAGAAGCGGTACCGCCACAAGGGCCGAAAGGGGCGGCGCGCGAGGGAATGGACCCGTCGTCGGAAGGGGCAGGCTAGCCCATCGTGAACTGGTGCCGGATGACCTTCCCATCCTCGAGGTCCACGAGGACGCCGTGCAGGATGCCCTGATTGTATTCGCTGCCCGGGTTCAGGACGAGCGTCCGGCCGATCCGGTCGTCTCCGCGGGATTCGTGGATGTGGCCATGGAGGCCCAGCATCGGCTGGCGCTCT
>JBQTHW010000005.1:0-4571 GCA_052389495.1 Methanobacteriota archaeon
GGCGATCGGCAGCGCGAAGTACCCGATCCCCGCGAACAGGTCCACGACGACGTCGCCCGCGCGGACCGCGTCCGCGGTCCGGCCGCGCTCCGCGACGTTCCCGGAGGAAAACATGACCCGGGCGAGATCGAGCTTGAAGCGGACGCCCCCTTCGACGTGGACCGTCTCCGTGCCGTCGCCCCACAGCGGTCGGACGTCGGGCGTCCGCATGGGGCCGTGGACCCCGGAGCGATCCTCGACGACGGTCCGGGCGCCGAGCACCTCCCCGTGGATGCGTCCGATCGTCCGTGCGTGGGCCCGGCCCGACGGCGGCAGCCGGACCACGACGACGTCGCCGATCCGCTCCCAGCC
The DNA here is from genome assembly GCA_052389495.1 of Methanobacteriota archaeon. Classification (GTDB taxonomy): domain Archaea; phylum Thermoplasmatota; class Thermoplasmata; order RBG-16-68-12; family RBG-16-68-12; genus RBG-16-68-12. The sequence continues at coordinate 352 of JBQTHW010000005.1, forward strand.
CGCGGGCACCGCGGAGGCGGGGACCCCTGCCGACGCGAGACGATCACGGATCTCCAGCGCGGGGTCGGGCGGCCGGGACCGAGGCTCAAGCGACGGCGCATCCTCGAGACGCGCGCGGTACGGCGCGAGCTCGACGTCCGGGGCGCCACGCACGGGGATGAGGATCTCGTCGCCGCGCGCCGCGATCCGCACGGAGCGGTCCACGAGCCCGAGCGCGTGCAACCGGCGGCGCAGGTCCTCCGCGGACCGCGACGGGACGACCACGACGGCGGGCCGGACCACGTCGAACCCTCTCGGGAGCGCCAATGACCTCGATACGTATTTAGAGACCCGGCCGCTTCGCAACGCGCCATGCGGGCGGCCACCCTCGCCCTGTCATCCCTGTGCATCGCGTCCCTGCTCGTCCTGTTCGGCGCGATCCCCGCCGAGGCGCAGGGCTTCGGCGACGTCGGGCGGGTCAACAAGCTGCTCTCCGTGATCGACACGCCGCAGCTCGCGCCCGGGGAACGCGGCTCGTTCCGGTTCGAGTTCAACTCGACGTACGACGAGCCGATCGTGGACGTCACGCTGCGCGCCGAGATCTACATGTACGCGACAATCGAGGAGGCGATCCCCGTCGACGGGAACTGGTCGTACCCGTATCCGCAGATCGAGGAGAGCCCGGGCGCGCGCTCGCACACGTGGAATCTGGGCACGGTCCCGCCACGGACCGCGTCGGCCCTGAACTTCACGGTCGCCACGGCGGCCGATTCCCGCGACATGCCCCACGGGAGCGTGTTCAGCCAGGCGACGTACTTCGTGCGGTTCCGCGTCGAGTTCGAGGGGAACGTGACCGGCACCCTGACGCCCTTCGTGATGGCGTCTCCCGGCTACTTCACACGCGCACAGTGGGAGGCCGCGCGGAACCTGACGAACACGGACCCGTGCGTCCCGCCGTGGTGCCGCGGGAACGTGAACCTCACGATCCTCGGCGTCGACGGCATCGTGCCCGACTCCTCGTTCGGGGTCAAGGAGCCGATCCCGCAGTGGCCGTTCTACGCGCTCGTCGCGGGGGCCGTCGGGTTCCTCGTCTTCGCGTTCCTCTTCTGGGTCGAGGAGAACCCGGGGGCGTATCCGCGCGTCGAGGTGTGGTGGGCCCGGACGCGGGGGCGGCTCGCCCGGCTCCGGCCCGTCCGGAGGCGCACCCGGACGCGTGAGAAAGGTTTTTGACCGCCCGCCCTCTGACCCGACCGTGGCCGAGGTCGCGTTCCCCCGCCGCGCCGCGTTCGCGTTCTACGCGCTCGCCTTCCTCGCGGGGATCGCCTTCTACCTGACGTGGGGCCTCACGTACGGCGCGTGGAACCTGCTCGCGCCGGACTGGATCGGGGCGTACGCGGTCACCGTGATCCTCGTGGGCTTCGGTCTCGTCGGGATGCTCCTCTACAAGGAGTGACGCATCCGGCGCGCGTTCCCGTTCTGATACCCGGGCACGAGGCCTTAAGGCCTCCTCGGAGCGCTCGCCGTCGATGGGTCCTCGTCCCGATTCCCGGACGGACCTCCGCCGGAGCGCCCACGCGGTGTCCCCGGTCGTCGGGACGATCCTGCTCGTCGCGATGACGGTCATCCTCGCCGCGACCCTGTACGTGGCCCTGTCGGGGGTCCTCGCGCCGATCCCGTCGGGTCCGCAGGCGATGGGCGTGGCGATCGCGCGGTCGACGGACGGGACGAACTGGACCCTCACGGTCGTGTGGGCCCCGCCGGGCCTGTCGCCCGACGTCGTGCGCCTGTCCGTCGTCTCCCTCACGGGGGACCTCGTCCTCACGAAAGCCCTCGCCGACATCGCGTACGGCGCGGACGGGGCGGCGTACGTTCCGAGCGACGGAGCGGGGATCGGAGCGGGGGACCGCGTCCTACTCGACGCGTCGCGCTACCCGAGGAACTTCGACGTCGTGATCTCCGACGCGACGGCCGTCCTGTTCCGCGGCTACCTCGTGTGATCGGCGGGCCACTCAGTACGCCTTCGCCGCGTACGCGACCTTCGTCGTCGTCTCGCCGCACGCGACGCACGCGCCCTCGAACGGCTCGGGATGGAACGGGGTGCCGAGGAGGTCCAGCCCCGTCTGCTCCGCGACCGACCGGCCGCACGACTCCTTGCCGCACCATCCGAAGCGGTTGAAGCCGGGGCGCGCCTGGCCCGGCGCCGTGATCGTGAACGTGTTCTCCTCCATCCGCTTCTCCGCGCGCTCCCACATCGCGACCTGCATGAGCTCGACGACGGAGCGCAGGCGGTCCGGGAGCCCGTCGCGGGGCAGCTCGCGCTTCTCCCCCGTGTCGCGCCGCACGACCGTCACGTAGCCCCGCTCGACCTCCCTGGGTCCGAGCTCGACGCGGACGGGCACGCCGCGCGCCTCCCAGTGGTAGTACTTCTCCCCCGGCCGGACGTCCCGGTTGTCGAGCTTCACGCGCATCCGCTCCCGGAGGTCGAGGAACAGCTTCTGCGCCTCCCGGTGCATCTCCTCCTGGCGGCCCTTCTCCAGGACGGGCACGATGACGGCCTGCACGGGCGCGACGGCGGGCGGCAGGACGAGCCCCTTCTCGTCGCCGTGGACCGCGAGGATCGCGCCGAGCAGCCGCTCCGACATCCCGTCCGTCGTCTGGTGCACGTACGGGTGGGCCCCCGTCGGGTCCTCGTACGTGACGTCGTACACCCTCGCGAAGTTGTCCCGGTACTGGTGGAACGTCGCGACCTGGAGGGATCGGCCGGACGGCATGAGGGTGTCGCAGCCGAGGCTGTAGTGCGCGCCGGGGAACTTGTCCCAGTCCGGGCGGACCGTGACGAGGTACGGGAGCGCGAGGAGCCGCATGATCCGTTCGTTGATCTGCAGGTCCTCCCGGATCTGCTGCTCCGCGTCCTCGAACGTCGCGTGGGCCGTGTGGGCCTCGAAGAAGTGGAACTCCCGCTCGCGCATGAACGTCCGCGTCATCTTCGTCTCGTGACGGAAGACGGGGACGATCTGGTACACCTTGAGGGGCAGGTCCGCGTGGCTCCGGATCCACAGCTTGAACATCGGGTACATCGCGGTCTCCGACGTCGGTCGAAGGAGCAGGCGGACCTCGAGCGGGTCGTACCCGGCGTGGGTGACCCAGAACACCTCGCCCTCGAACCCCTTCACGTGGACGGCCTCCTTGTGGAACTCCGTCTCCGGCACGAGGACGGGGAACTGGACCTCCTCGTGGCCCGTGACGTCGAATTCCTCGCGCAGGGCGTTGTCGATCAGCTTCATGATCGCCCAGCCGTACGGCCGCCAGACGTTCATCCCCTTGATCGGGTACCGCTTGTCGCTCAGCTCCGCCCGCTCGACGAGCTCGTTGTACCACTCGCTGAAGTCCTCTTCCTTCCGCATGGGCCGTTTCCGGCGTAACAGGGGGGTTGATAATATCCTTGCGGTGGCCGTGTCGGGCCACGCGAACGACGCGCCGTCACACGAGCGCCACGGCGCGGATCGGCGAGCCCGTCGCGCCGCGCAGGCGGAGCGGGTGCGCTAGGAGCGTGAAGGCGTCCGCGCGGACCGCGCCGAGGTTCGCGAGGTTCTCCACGACGAGCACGCCGGCGTCGAGGAGGATCTCGTGCGCGACGAGACGCGGGGCGTCCGGGTGGTCGATGTTCGCCGTGTCGACGCCGGCGAAGGACGCGCCCCACGACGCGAGCGCGCGTGCCGCGTCCACCGTGAGGCCCGGGTGGTCGGTGAGGTACGCCCTCCGCCCGCGCGTCGCCTCCCAGCCCGTCCGCACGATCGCGGCCTCGCCGCGGCGGAGCGGCGTGCCCTTCAGCGCGCGCCGGAGGGCGCGCGCGTCGATCCGCCCACGGGCGCGCGGCGGCCGCACGTCGAGCAGGCGCGCGGGCGCGACGAACCGGCCCGCGCGGTATCCGTGGATCGCCCGGCCGCCCGGGATGCAGTGGAGGGGCGCGTCGACGTGGGTGCCCGTGTGGCTCGCGAGCAGGACCGCCTCCGCGAGGAACCCGTGCGCCTCGCGCGTCGTCCACGGCAGGAACGTCGGAGGCGGGTACGCGGGGAACATCTGCGTGTCGGCCGAGATCTCCTGGGACAGGTCGACGACCCGCCGGAACACGACGGAGGACATCGGAGGCACCCGCCCCGCGAAGGGCCCGGACGCGTATCATGCTTGCCGCGTCACGGAGGCCCGTCGAACCGGTGGCCGCAGAAGAAGCACGTCCAGTC
>JBQTHW010000006.1:0-9478 GCA_052389495.1 Methanobacteriota archaeon
TCCGGGACGCGTTCGAGAGCCTGAGGTTCGACTCGGAGGACCTGCACCGGCTCGGCGCGGACGCCTCGGAGTTCGACGCCGCGATGCAGGACCTCGAGCGCGCCCTTGCGTCGAACGACCTCGCGGAAACGAAGGGGCTTGTCGTACGGTGCCGCCACGCTGCGGAGGCCGCGCGGGAGCTGCACTACCGCGGCATCATGGAGCGCACGCTCTCCGTCATCCTCGCGAACGCTACCAGGGGACTCGACCCGGACATAGCGAATGGGCTCCTGAAGGAGGTCGACGACGCGATCACCGTCGGACGCCAGATCGACGTCCAATCCCTGATCGACGACCGGATGTCCGCGATCGACGCCGAGACGGCGTCGCGGCTGAACGCGCGAATCCTGGCGGCACGGGATTTCGTCGTCGAGCTCAAGGCGGCGGGCCAGGAGACCGTCGCGATGGAGGGCAAACTCGCGGACGCGATGATCGCGCTCCAGGAGCGCCGATACGCGCACGCGGACGCCCTGCTCGACGCGTCGTAGCACGACATCTGGGACCTTCGCGAGACGCTTCGGAGCGATGCGGCGGAGTTTCTAGTTCAGTCCCGGGCCCAGGTCGTCCACGCCCGCCACGCCGGCATGTCGATCGACGCCTCCGTGCGCTTCCTCCACGACGCCGAGGTCGCGTACAGTGAGAGCCGCTACGCGGACGCCGTGACGATGAGCCGCACGTGCATCGCGGAGATCGAGCAGGCGATCTCCTCGGTCCAGGCCGAACAGCGGCGGATCGACGAGCGGGAGTCGCGGGTCCGCGACGAGCGCGTCATCGCCCTGCAGCGTCGGATGGCGGCCGTCCGGGTCGAGATGCAGAACCTGATCCGCGACCACGAGGACCTCGCGAAGGCGCTCGAGATCCTGAATTCGGCGGAGCAGGCGATCGACCGGGGTGCGATCGACGAGGCCGAGCGGCAGGTCGTCGCCGCCGAGGGGCTCGTCCAAGGCGTCAAGACGGCCTTGCGGCACCACGCGACGGAGGTCCTCCACGAGATCCGCACCCGGATCGCGGACGCGCGACGGATCGGCGTGGCCACGGAGGACGTCGAGAAGGTCCTCCGGGATGCGGAGGCCGCACTCCAGAGCGGTCGGCCGTCGGAGGCCGTCGAGAAGACGACCGCCGCGTTCCGGCTCATGGAGGAGCGGCAGCGCGAGCGGATGGCGGAGGAACAGCGCGTCGCGATGGAGAAGGCGCGCGCCGCAGCCGGCAAGTACGTGACGGTCAAGAAGCTCATCGAGGACCTTCGGAAGGCGGACATCGAGGTTGCCGGCGCGGCGGAGTCCCTCCGGAGCGCGGAACACGCTCTCCAGGAGAAGGCGTACGACCGGGTGGACCAGGTCCTCGCGGACCTCGACGCCACGGCGAAGGAACTCATCGAGGAACTCGTGTCCGCGGCGCGCACGCTGATCAACCGAGCGGGCGCGGACATCAACGAGGCACGCGCGGACGGCCTCGACGTGCGCGACGCGCTCGACGCCCTGAACAAGGCGGAGGCGTACTTCGACCGCGGGGACTACGACGATGCGGTCGAGTACGCCCGGGCGGCGGGAAAGAAGGTCGAAGAGCTCCTTCGGGCGAAGGCGGATCGCGAGGCGGAAAAGGCCCGCGCAGCGATGGAGCGCGCCCGCGCCACGATCGCCGCGATGAAGAAGGTCCTCGCGGACCTCGGCCGCGCGGACATCTCGATCGTCAACGCGGAGGATGCGGTGGAGCGCGCCGAGATCGCGTTTGCAGAGGGTCGCTACCCGGACGCGGAGTTCGAACTCGAGGAGATCGGTGACACGGCGAAGAGCCTGACGACGGGGCTCGAGGTCGCCGCGAAGGACCTCGTCGGGATGGCGGAGAAGCGCATCGCGGAGGCGAAAGTCGCAGGGGTGACGTCGCAGCGCGCCGACGTCGTGCTCTCGAACGCCCGGGAGGCCGTCAAGGATCGCCGGTTCGTCGAGGCGATCGAGTACAAGAAGGTCATCGAGGACATCCTCGAGGACGTCCGGCGGCAGCAACTCGCGCGCGACGCACGCGGTGCCCTGACGGAGCTGCGCGCCAAGGTCGAAGCGCACGCGAAGCTGGGCGCGGACGTCCGCGTCGCATTGGAGCTCATCGCGAAGGCCGACGAGCGCATCTCGAAGGGGGATCTGAGGGAACTCGACACGTACGTCGAGCGCGCCGCGGAGGCGATCGACATCGCAAGGAAGGCGCACCTGGGATCCCTCGTCGACTCCCTCGCACCGATCGTCCAGGAGTGCGCCGCGCAAGGGCTGCCCCTCTCCGAGCTGGAGGCGCTCCGGGCCAAGGCCGTCCAGGCCGCCGAGGCGGACGACCTCGAGGAGGTGTACCGGATCCGCGGGGACCTCCAGGAGCGGCTCCTCGAGCTCAAGCGACAGGGCCTCCTCCAGAAGGCGCTGAAGGAGATCCATGCGCTCGACGACATCCTGGTCCAGTGCGATCGGATGGGCATCCCCACGGTGCCCGCGAAGGGCCTCCTCGACGATGCGCGACACGCGATCGAGGCGGGGGACGTCGACACGTTCCAGCGCCGCCTGAACGAGGCTCGGTCGAGTCTCGAGGAATCCCGGGCCCGGTACTTCTCGCAGCGGTACGAGAACCGCATCCACACCGTCACGACGATGATCGCGAACGCGAAGCGCATCGGTGCGGATGTCGCGGAGGCGGAGCGGGCGCTCTCCCACGCCGAGTCCGCGCTCCGTCAGAACGACATGGCGATGGCGGAAATCCTCGTCAAGCAGGCGGAGGTCGCGATCGGCGTCCAGGTGCAGAACTTCATCAAGAACCGATACCCGAACCTGATCCTCCACCTCCCTTCCGTCGGCCTCCAGGAGAACGTCTGGAACCGGTATGCGTTCGAGGTCGAGAACAAGGGGAAGCTCCCCGCGCGGAACGTCGAGATCCGCTTCGGCGGGGACGTCGAGACGAAAGGGCTTGCACCCATCCCTGAGATCGGCGTGGACGAGACGCGCGCCGTGGACATCGGCCTGCGACCGAAATCGTCCGGCCCCGTGCCGGTGGAAGTCGGCGTCGCGTACCAGCGGATGTTCGACGAGAACCGCTACGAGCTGCGGGACAAGAAGGACATCAAGGTCGAGCCGGAAGGCACGTACATCGTCGAGGATGTCTTCCTGATCCATGCCGACGGACGTCTCGTGAGCCACCAGTCGCGCAAATTCCGTGAGGCAATCGACGAGGACATCTTCTCCGGGATGCTGACGGTCGTCCAGGACTTCATCAAGGACTCCTTCAAGCGCTCGCGGACGTCGTTGCGGCGGCTCGAGTTCGGGGACTCGAAGATCCTCATCGAGCGATCGCCCCACACCTTCCTGGCGTGCGTCCTGCTCGGCCAGGAACCTCGTCTCCTACCCCTCTACATGATCGAGGTCCTCAAGGAGATCGAGGACACGTACGGCACCCTCCTCGAGAAGTGGAGCGGCCTCCTGAGCCAGCTTGCGGGGATCGATGACGTGATCGCGAAACTCGTGTACGTTGCCCGGGACCCGAACGCGGAGACCGGCGCGTTCGCGGACAGCCCGATCACCCTCACGGCGAAGGTCATCGACGCCCTCGGGGTCGAGCAGACCGAGGAGGTGAACGAGCTCCTGCGGGAGGCGCAGTCGAGCCTCGAGACGGACCTCCAGCTATCGTGGGAGTTCATCGAGAAGGCGCGGGCGCAGGCCGAGGCGGCGAAGGCGCACCTCGGCGAACGGATGACGGAGCTCGTCGCGGCGGTCCGCGACACGGTCGCGGAACTCAAGGCGATCGGCGCGGACACGGGCCAGGCGGAACTCCTCATGAAGGAGGCCGAGGAGGCGATGCACGAGGGCAAGTTCGATCGCGTCCGGGAGATCCACAAGGGCCTCCACGAGTCCCTCGAGCGGGCGAAGGGCGAGCTCACCGCGAAACGGGTCGAGCTCGAACTCGCGAGTCTCATCAACGAGATCCAGGTCGCGAAGGGGCAGAACCTCGACGTCGGGGAGGCGGAGTCCTTCTTGACGAAGATCGAGAGCGCGGTCCAGAGGAGGAGCTACCAACAGATCGAAGAGTATCTTCGGAGGGCCAAGGAGGCCCTGAACCGCCAGCGCCGCCGGAGCGTCCTCGACAAGGCTCGGGAGGACCTCGCCCGCCTCCAGGCGACCCTCGCGGAGGCGAGGGCGATGCGGATCGACCTCGGCGACGTCGAGATCGTCCTCGCGCGCGCGGAGTCCGCCCTCCAGGCGGAGAACCTCAAGGACCTCGAGCCGCTCCTGAGCCGTGCGGAGGCGACGACGAAGGCCCGCGTCCAGGAGATCCTCCAGGAGCGCTACCCGCGCCTCTTCCTCGAGACGTCCACGACGGGCCTCCAGGCGGATCGCTGGAACCGCTTCACGCTCCGCATCGCGAACAAGGGCAACTGGCCCGCGCAGGACGTCACCCCGACGGTCCTCGGCCCCGTGGACGTGGAGGGGCTGCGGACGATCGAGCGGATCGAGCCGAACGAGAAGGCGGTCCTCGAGCTCGGGGTGAAGCCCCACGCGGCGGGCACGATGGATTTCGACTTCGAGGTCCACTACCGTCGGCCGCTCGACGCATCCCGCCAGCAGGTCACGGACTCGTCCGCCGTCCGCGTCGAGCAGGAGGGCGGCTACACGGTCGACGACGCGATCCTCATCCACGGCGACGGCGCGATGATCTGCCACGAGTCCCGCGCGTACATCCACCCGGAGGAGCGCTCCCAGGTCGCCGCCCTTGAGGCGGAGGCTCGCGCCCTCGCGACGAGGGGCTTCCGTCGCGGCGAGGGCATCGTCCGCGCGGCGGTCGGGGATCGCACGCTCGTCGCGGCGACCGGTCCGAGTGCCACGCTCGTCGTCGGCGTCCGGGGCGAGGAGCCCGCGATCCTTCCGCTCTACCTCGTCCAGTCCCTCCACGAGATCCACGAGACGTTCGGGCACGAGCTCGAATCGTGGACGGGCGATTCGGAAGCCGCTTCGGGCATCGCGGCGCTCGTCCGGAAGATCCTGTTCGCGACGGCGACCGCGGGCGTGTCCCTCGGGCCCCTCGAGGACACCCTCGTGAGCCGGATTCCCGCCCTGATCGAGAAGGGCCTCCTGGAGGGAGAGGGCGGCCGGGACTTCGTCGAGTGGGCGCGCGACATGATCGTCGCGGCGGGCTATCCGGAAGGGGTCCGCGTCCTTGAGCAGCTGTCCGCGATGACCGCCGGCCCGACGGAGGAGATCTCCGAACAGATCCACGAGGCCGTCCTCGCGTCGCGGGAGTCGGAGGGGCTGCAGCTGTCGGACGAGCAGGTCGGTGCCTACGTCGACGTGTTGCGGCGAACGCTCGAGGCGGTCATCCAGGCGAAGATGCGCGCAGGGATCCAGCGAGACTGGCCCGTGTCCCGCCTCGCCGTGAAGGCGACTGAGCCGATGGTCTACGACGCCGTGACCGCGTTCCGGAAGATCATCGTCGGGCAGAGCGGTGCGAAGGAACTCGACATCGTCGCGCCGAACGAGTCGTGGCGTGGCATGAAGATCACGATCCAGGTCCACATGGATTCCGTGAGCGGCGCGTACCGCCTCTGGGCGAAGAAGATCGAGATCCTCCTCCGGAGCCAGGACGCCTGGAAGATCAAGCAGGGCCTCGAGAGGGGCGAGTACTTCGTGGGGATCGAGGGCCAGCGTCTCCGGATCGACCCGTCCATGGTGTCGTTCATCGAATCCCTCCCGGACAACCTCGTCGAGGAGCCTTTCGAGGGAGGCTCCGTGTACCTCGACACGCAGATGAGTCGCGACCTGCTCGCGGAGGGCTACGCGCAGGAGGTCGTGAACATCATCAAGGAAGCGCGCAAGGACATGAGCCTCGCGGACGACCGCATCGTGGAGGTCGAGATCGCGACGAACGCGAGCCTCCGGGAGATGCTCCAGCCGTGGATCGACCTCATCGTACGGGAGGCAAACGCACTCGACGTGAGGTTCGTCTCCATCGCCCCGTCGGACGCGTACGTCGTCGAGGCCCAGCTCGGCGACAACCGGTTCCTGCTCGCCGTGCGCGAGGCCCGGATGTAGAAGGGCTTTTACGGGACACGGTCCATCGTACCGGCGGATGGGGATCAACCTCTCCGACATCGTCTCGGCGAGCCCGCGCGCGCTCGGGGACTTCTCCGGGAAGGTGCTCGCGATCGACGCGTTCAACACGCTGTACCAGTTCCTCGCGATCATCCGACAGCCCGACGGCACGCCCCTGAAGGATCGCCGCGGTCGCGTGACGTCCCACCTGTCCGGCCTCGTGTACCGTCTGTCGAACTTCGTCGCCGCAGGGATCCGCCCCGCGTTCGTGTTCGACGGGGAGCCGCCGCGGCTCAAGGCGCGCACGATCGAGGGTCGTGCGGAGGGGAAGCGACGCGCGGAGGCGCAGTGGAAGGAGGCGCTCGAAGTAGGGGACCTCGCGACGGCGCGCACGAAGGCGATGCAGACGTCCCGGCTGACGGACGAGATGGTCGAGCAGTCGAAGAAGCTCCTAGGCCTGCTCGGGGTGCCGTGGGTCCAGGCGCCGAGCGAGGGCGAGGCCCAGGCGAGCGCGATGGCCCGCGCCGGCATCGCGTACGCCGCGGCGTCCCAGGACTACGACGCGCTGCTCTTCGGGTCGCCGCGTCTCGCGAAGAACCTCGCGATCTCCGGGCGGCGCAAGTTGCCCCGGAAGGAGGTCTACGTGGACGTCCAGCCGGAGGAGATCGCGCTCGACGCGACCCTCGCGGCGCTCGGCGTGACGCGCGAGCAGCTCGTCGACATGGCCCTTCTGATCGGCACGGATTTCAATGTGGGCGTCAAGGGGGTCGGCCCGAAGAAGGCGCTCGCGCAGATCAGGAAGCACGGCACCCTGGAGCCGGCCCTCGCGGAGCTGGGGGTCGACATCGAGGCGAAGGACGAAGTGCGACACATCTTCTTGGAGCCCGAGGTCACGGAGGTCGTCGACCTGAAGTTCGCCGACCCGGACGGGGAGGGCGTGCGCCGCATGCTGTGCGACGAGCATGACTTCTCGCGGGACCGGATCGACGTCGCGCTCGAGAAGTTCGGCGAGGGACGCGCGACGCAGAAGCAGAAGTCCCTCGACCGGTGGTTCGGCTAGCCTGCCGAGGGACTTACGACCTCTCGACGGCTTGTGCCGAGGCCACACGCCCTCAGAATCGGAGCGCCTTCATTTTGACGAGGAACGTGCGGAGGATTCTCTTCGCCTTCAACGGGGCCGATGGACCTGCCATCATCGTGCAGCCTTGACCGAAGGGCTTGGACTCTCGCCCGATAGTCATACCGATGAAAGCATCTATCCGATGCACCCTTGCCCGCTCCCGTGCCGCTGGAGCTCGTGCAATCCGCCGTCGTCAGCACGGCCCTGTGCGGCGCGTTGAGCACGATCGCCTACCGCAAGGACGTCCTGAGCCTCGACGGGACCCTTGCGGCCTTTGCCGTCGGGATGGTCATCGGGGTTCTCGGCGATGTCACGTGGCTCCTGCTCCTCCTGTTCTTCCTGCTGTCGAGCTTCCTGGCGACCCGGTACCGATTCGCCCTGAAGGAAGCGATGGGCGTCCAAGAGGGGGTCCGCGGGGAACGTCGCGCCTCGAACGTCCTCGCGAACGGCGTGGCGCCGATGGTCGTCGCGCTCGTCTCCCTCCCGGATTTCGCGTGGTTCCCGAAGTCCGTGAGCGGGATCGTGTACCTCTCGACCCTCGCGGTCGCGGGCGCCGACACCCTCGCGAGCGAGATCGGCGTCCTGTCCCGCCGGACGCTCCTGATCACGAACCTCCAGCGGGTGCCGCCCGGTACCGACGGAGGCGTCTCCCTGCTCGGGCAGCTGTGCGCCCTCGGAGCCGCGCTGTACACCGCCGTGATCGGCTGGTTCGCGCTGTTCTACGTCGCGGACCTGTACGCCCTCACGCCGACCGTGCCCGCGGCGACGGCCTTCGCGGCGATCCCCATCGTCGTGGGCTTCGTCGGATGCCAGCTCGACAGCGTGCTGGGTGCCACGCTCGAGCGGCGCGGGCTGATCAGCAAGAAGCTCGTGAACCTCGTCTCGACCGGTTCCGGGGCGCTCCTCGCGTACGGTCTGCTCGTCACGGCGGGCGGCCTGATGACGCCTTGAGCGCCTTCCGCACGAGGTCGACGCCCTCCCGAGCGAGCGCCTCCGCGCGCGCGGGCGTCCTGGCCTCCGCGTAAATCCGGAAGACCGACTCCGTGCCGGAAGGCCGTACGAGGACCCAGCCGTCCGCTTCGTGCACCTTCACGCCGTCCACGGTGTCGATCCGCCGGCCCGCCGCAAGGCTGAGGACCGACGCGAGGACGGCGTCCCTTCGCTCCGTCGGCACGTCGACGCTCGCCTTGCTCATGCTGTACGCCGGGAGGCCTTCGAGCAGCGCGGAGAGGGTCGTCCCGGCTCGGGCGAGGAGTTCGAGCATCTTGCCCACCGCCATCCCGCCGTCCCGGCAGAACTGGTGCTCCGGAAAGATCACGCCGCCGTTCTCCTCGCCGCCGAACGTCGCGCCCGTCTCGAACATCGTCCGCGCGACGATCGGGGCGCCGACCCTCGTGCGGTGGACGTTCGCGCCCTCCTTCGTGACGACCTCGTCGAGGAGGTTCCCCGTGCTCACGGGCGTCACGACGACACCGCCGCGGCCGCGCACGGCCTCCCGGGCGAGCAGCGCGAGGCTCTTGTCGCCGACGACGAAGCCGCCGGTCTCGTCGACGAAGATCGCGCGGTCCGCGTCCCCGTCGTGGGCCACACCCAGGTCGGCCCGGGAATCGCGCACGATGCGCAGGAGGTCCCCGAGGTGTTCGGCGATCGGCTCCGGCGCCCGTCCGGGGAACGCGCCGTCCGGTTGGCCGTTCAGGGAGAGGACCATGCACCCGAGGCTCCGCAGGAGGTACGGCGTCGTGAGGGCGCCCGCCCCGTTGCCCGGGTCGACCGCGACGCGGAGCTTCTTCGAACGGATCGCGTCGACGTCGAGCCGGGACAGGATGCCGTTCAGGTACCTCGGGATCGCGCCGTCGTCGGAGCGAATCGTCCCGACGTCGGACCACACGGCGGGCGTGGACCGCTCCCCGAAGTAGAGCGCCTCGACGGCCTCCTCGTCCTCGCGGCGCATCTCCATGCCGCGCGCGTCGATCGCCTTGATCCCATTGTACTCCCGGGGATTGTGCGACGCCGTCACGACGACGCCGCCCCGGAGGCCGCCGGCCTTCGCGACGTAGAACTGCGCCGCCGGCGTCGGTACGACGCCGAGGTCGACGAGGTCGCATCCCACGGACATCACCCCCGCGCCGACGGCGCGCGCGAGCATCGGTCCCGTCGTCCGCGTGTCCCGGGCGAGCGCGACGGTTCCCCGCCCGAGGAACGCCCCGATCGCCTTCCCGACGCGGATGGCCAGGTCCGGCGTCATGTCCGTCCCGACGACGCCGCG
>JBQTHW010000007.1:0-2018 GCA_052389495.1 Methanobacteriota archaeon
TCGTCTACGCGGGCTGAGCGGCCGCCTAGCCGCCGACGACGCCCGCCTCGACGCTCTGGACCTGCGGGAGGTACTCCGCCAGCAGGGACCACGAGCCGCCGTCGTCCCGGCTGTGGTACAGCTGCCCTGTCGTCGTGCCGACGTAGAGGCCCGCCGGATCGTTCGCGTCCGCGCGCATCGCGTCGCGGAGGACCGTGAACCACGCGCCCTTCTGCGGGAGCCCCTTCCGCATCGCCTGCCACCGCTTCCCGCCGTCCGTGGTCCGGTACACGGCCATCGCACCCCCCGGGGTCGTGCGATTGTAGTCCCCGACGAGCGGGACCGTGTACAGGGTGCCTGCGTCGTGCGGATGGGCGACCATCGGGAACCCGAACGGCGCGCCCGTGCTCTTCGACCGCGGAAGGCCCTGCTCGATCGTCGACCACGCGGCGGCCCCGCGCTTCCGGCGGAACACCCCGACGTGGTTCTGCTGGTACACGACGGACGGGTCCGTCGCGTCACGGACCATCTTGTGGACGCACGAGCCGAGGTCCTCCCGGTCGTAGAACTCCTGCTTCCCGTACCGACGGAGGCCGGCGTCGTACATCCGCCACGACGCACCGCCGTCGTTCGTCGCGAAGACGCCCGCGGCGGAGATCCCCACGAGCATCCGCTTCGGCTGTCCCGGATACGGCAGGACCGTGTGGAGGCACAGACCGCCCCCGCCGGGGTCCCACTTCGTCCGTCCGGGCCAGTCGTTCAGCGCGTCGACGGACGCGAAGGCCTGCCCGTCGTCGGTCCGGAAGAGCCCGGCGGGCTCCACCCCGACCCACAGGTCCCCGTCGGCGCCGGGGCGCACCTGCCACACCCGCGTCACGGACAGGCCGGACTCCTTCGAGTACCGCGGCCCCTCCTTCGAGACGGTCCACCGGCCGCCGAAGTTCCGCGTCCACGCGACGGTCGGCCCCCAGTGCTCGCTCGTCACCCCGGCCCAAATCGTCTTCCCGTCCCGCGGGTCGAGGATCGCGTGCCGGACCGTCTCGCCCTCGAAGTACGGCCCGAGCGACCGCCACCGCCGGCGGTCCCTCGACTGGAACAGGAACACGCCCTTCCTCGTCCCCACGACAACGACCGTGTCGCCCTTCTTGACCTCCGCCATGTCATCCACCTGCCACGGACGGGAGGATGCTCACCGTGTCGCCGTCCCGGAGCCGCACGTCGTCCGGCGGCACGTCCGACACGAGGTCGTCGTTCACGAACGCGAGCACGTACCTCCGGAGCCGCCCCTGGTCGTCGAGGATGCGGTACGCGAGGCCCGGGAACCGCGTCGTCAGGCGCGCGACGGCGGCCGCGAGGCTCGCGGCGCGGACCTCGACGAGGTCCTGCCCCTTCGCGAACTCGCGCAGTGCGTACGGCAGGACGATGTGCACGCGGGGGTCCTCCGCGACCATGCGCCCGCGCGCAATGCCGTGCCGGCGTTTCAAGTTTCGGCAGGCGTGGGGCGGCTCAACGCGCGGCCGGACGGCCCCAGTCCCGGAGGATCTCCCGGGCCGCGTTGTAGCCCGGCGCACCCGTGATCCCGCCGCCGGGGTGCGCGGCGGAGCCGCACAGGTACAGGCCCGCGATCGGTGTGCGGTACCGCCCCATCCCCGGGATCGGCCGCATGAACATCTGCTGGTCCGTGCTCATCTCCCCGTGGTAGATGTGGCCCCCGCTCAGGCCGAACCGCTCCTCGAGGTCCACGGGCGTGTACACCTGACGTGCGAGGACCGCGCGGCGCAGGCCGGGCATGAGGCCGTCGAGGCGGTCGACGACCCGGTCCGCGAACCGGTCCCTCTCGTCCTTCCACGTGCCGCGCTTGAGGGCGTACGGGGCGAACTGCGCGACGATCGACATGACGTGCTGCCCCGATGGCGCGAGGCTCGGATCGACGACCGTCGGGACGACCGCGTCGACGTACGGCTCCGCGGACGCCCGCCCGTACTTCGCGTCGTCGTACGCCCGCTCGAGGTACTCGAGGGTCGGCCCGAAGCGGATCC
>JBQTHW010000008.1:0-2356 GCA_052389495.1 Methanobacteriota archaeon
CTCCGCGACGTCCGTGACATACGTGGCTCGCCGACCCATGAGGTACCGGAGAATCGCAGCCCGAGCCTTCGCCCGCGTCCAGGGCGTCACGACGACGATGCGGGCTTCCCGGAGCTCCTCCACGTAGGCTTCCACGGCCCGTTCCAGGAACTCGGTCCGCGAACGCATCCGTGTTCGTCGTACGAGTCCATCGATCTCTTCGAGCAGGCGCTGAGGTAGGCGAAGGGAAATGGTGGGCTTGCGGGCCGTTTTAGATTGCATGCAATGCACGCATTGCGAAGCCGATATATTAAGGCGACCGTTACCTGTACGTGGCCCGTTTGCGGGCAGCGTGGCGTGACCCTCCTTTTCCCTTGATGACGGAACACCGATTCGAGCATGTTGAAGCAGCCGCTTCATCGCCCCTCGGGCGATCAACCACCCTTCGTGTCGACCACGCAGAACAGGTTACCCTCGGGATCCGCGAGGACAACGAAATCCTCACCGGGCTCGCGGGGTCGGTAGCGTGTGGCTCCGAGGTGAAGTAGCCGCTCGACCTCTCCCTCCTGGTCGTCCGTGTACAGGTCGAGATGGAGTCGGTTCCGTTCGGGCTTCATCCCGTCGATCGAGACGTTGGGCCCTCGTCCTGCGGGATCCTTCAAGATCACGAACGGGTCGTCGGGTGTGGGCGACCTGCTTGCCACGTAACCGAGCGCCTCCCGCCAGAAGGCCATCATTCGGTCGAAGTCGTCGCAGTCGATCACGATAGACCCGACGCGCACCGTGCCCTTCTCCATGCCGCCCGTGACTCGACAGTCAGGCCATAAGCGTTGCCCTTCGGGCCGCGTCCGACATGCACGGAGGCGCCAAGCGTCTGCGGTGAATGCGTCCATCCGCAGGAGGCCTTTGCGACCTGGATGCCGCATGGCGTCCCTTCGGGTGGACCGGGCGGCTGTAGTGGATTACTTAACCAAATCGTTAAATATCCAGCTCGCGTTTCACTTAACTGGATGGTTAATCGTCCCCCGGGCGCAACGGACCTCGACGCGATCTTCGCCGCGCTGGCCCACCCGATTCGAAGGGCCATCCTCGAGCAGCTCTCCGGCGGCGATGCCACCGTCGGGGAGCTCGCGGAGCCTCACGGGGTGAGCCGGCCCGCGATTTCGAGGCACCTTCGGGTGCTCGAGGCCGCGCGCCTGATTGCAGTCGAGCCGGAGGGCCGCGTGCATCGGTGCCAGATCGATGCGGCGCCGTTGAGCGCCGCGTTCGGCTGGCTCACGCGGTACCGCGTCCTCTGGGAGGACCGCTTCGACCGGTTGGCCGAGCACCTAGACGAACGACCGAAGAAGCCTCGATCCCGAGGGACGAGGAGGAAGAAACATGCCGACTAAGCGCAAGGCGCGAACGAACAGGGAGGCGAAGGAGGGTGAGCTCGTGCTCGCGCGCGTGTTCGACGCGCCCCGCGAGCGCGTGTGGAAGGCGTGGACGGAACCCGCCCAATTCGAGCGCTGGTGGGGCCCGAAGGGGTTCACGGTCCCGGCCTGCACGATCGACTTGCGCGTCGGGGGCAAGTACCTCTACTGCATGCGGTCGCCCGACGGGAAGGACTACTGGGGAACGGGCGTCTACCGCGAGATCGTTCCGACGAAGAAGCTCGTCGCCACGGACAGTTTCGCGGACGCGAAGGGCAACGTCGTCCCGGGGACGCACTATGGCATGAGCGCGGACTTCCCGCGGGAGATGCTCGTGACCGTGACGTTCGAGGATCTCGGGGCGAAGACGAAGCTGACGCTCCGGCACACGGGATTCCCCGCGGGCCCGGACCGCGCGCTGGCGGAGCAGGGCTGGAGCGAATCGTTGGACAAGCTCGTCGCATCACTGACGGTGGACTCTGCCGAACCCGAGTTCGTCGCGGAATGATAGAGGCGGCAGCGTTTCAGGTCGCGCGTGTTCGACGCCCCTCGGAAGCGCGTGCTCCAAGCGGACACGAACCCGAAACTCATCCCGCCGGGGTGGGGCTGGCGCAGCCAGACGACCACCGTCGAGACGATGGACATGCGAAAGCGCGGCCGGTGGCAGTACGTCTACCGAGATGCGGACGGCAAGGAGTACGCGTTCCGCGGTGTCTACAGGGAAGTCGTCCCGCACGGGCGACTCGTGTCCGCGTTCGAATTCGAAGGAATTCGAGCCGCATCGTCTTGGAGACCGCGAGGTTCGAGGAGCGGAGCGGCTAGACGAAACTGACGACTACCTCCCGGTTCGAGATCGTCGAAGCTCTCGGAGGGATGCTCCGGTCGGGGATCGAGACAGGAGCGCTGGAGACCTGGGACCGCCTCGAGGAACTCCTCTCGAGGATGTGAGCGAACGGCATCAGCGT
>JBQTHW010000009.1:0-1833 GCA_052389495.1 Methanobacteriota archaeon
CGGGACCTGTACATCTCCCCGGAAGCCGCCGCAGGCCTGAGCGCGATCGACGACACGCTCGACGAGAGCCGGTCCACGCTCGTGTTCGTGAACGCGCGGCCGCTCGCGGAGCTGCTCGGCTCGCGCCTCGCGATGGTCCGCCAGGACGTCGCCGTGCACCACGGCTCCCTGCCGCGCGAGGAGCGCGAGCGCGTCGAGGCGTCGTTCAAGGCAGGCGACACGCGGGCCCTCGTCTCGACGTCGACCCTGGAGCTCGGAATCGACATCGGCACGGTCGACCGCGTCGTCCAGTACATGTCACCCCGCCAGGTCACGTCCCTCATCCAGCGCGTCGGCCGATCCGGGCACCGGCTCGACCGGACGTCGAAGGGCACGATCCTCGCCGTCTCGGCGGACGACGCCCTCGAGTCCCTCGCGGCCGTCGAGGCGGCCAGGGAGGGCGACCTCGAGCCGCTCCACATCCACCGGACCGCGCTCGACGTCCTCGCGCACCAGGTCGTCGGGTGCGCCGTCGATGGGGGCGGCACGGCCGCCTGGGCGGAGATCCTCGGAACGATCCGGGGGGCGGACCCGTACCGTGACCTCGAGGACGCGCAGGCCGCCCGGGTCGTGGACTTCCTCGATCACCTCGGCGTCGTGCGACGTCAGGGCGACGCGATTCGCGTCACGTCGAAGGGCCGCCGGTACTACTTCGAGAACCTCTCGACGATCCGCGACGAGCGCCGGTACCGCGTCATCGACCTGACGTCCCAGCGGCCCGTCGGCATCCTCGGGGAGGAGTTCATGACCCTCAAGGCGCGCAAGGGCCTGAACTTCATCGTCCGCGGGCGACCCTGGAGGATCCACGAGATCGGCCAGGACGGCGTCGTGTACGTGACCCCGGTCGTCGACCCGAACGCCCTGATCCCCGGCTGGGACGGCACGATGCTCCCCGTGCCGTACGGCCTCGCGCAGCGCGTCGGCCGGATGCGGAAGGAGATCGACCGGCGACTCGCCCGCGACGGCGTGCCGGAGACGGTCGCCCGGTTCGAGAAGGCCTGGCCGATCAACAAGACGGGCGCGCGCCGCCTCGTCGAGGAGCACGCGAACCACCGCAAGGCGGGCGCGCCGATGCCGACGGACGACCGCATCGTCGTCGAGGCGTTCGACCGCTTCCTCATCGTGCATGCGTCGTTCGGCGAGGTCGTGAACGAGACGCTCGGCGACCTGATCGAGGAACTCCTCGCGCGGAAGCACCTGGTGCGGTTCTGGTGGACGGACGCGTACCGGATCCTGTACGAGCTGCTCGCGGATACGCGCGAGCTCGACGTCGAGGCGCTCGTGACGGACCTGCTGCGCATCGACGAGGCGACCCTCGAGGGCGGGCTGCAGGCCCTCCTGAAGGACCACCTGCCCCTCGGCTACTACATGAAGGGGATCGCGGAGCGGTTCGGGGCGATCCCCCGCGGCATCATGGTCGGCGAGGGCGAGATGAACTCCTTCGAGATCCGCTTCGCGAACACGCCGATCTACGACGAGGCGGTGCGCGAGGCCCTGCTGCTCCATGCGGACTTCGACCGCGTGCGCGACATCGTGCGGAGGATCCGCAAGGGGGGCATCGAGGTCGTCGTGCACCGCTCCGACGAGACGCCGACCCCGCTCGCGTATCCGATCCTGCGACGCCACGTCGAGGCCCCCGAACTCTTCAGCCCGGAGGCGGAGCGGGAGGAGATCCTCGAGCGGATGCGGCTCCACCTGGCCTCGGAACCCGTCCACATGCTGTGCTTCGAATGCGGGCACTTCCACGAGGAGGTCCGGATCGGGGAGACGGCGGACCGGCCGGTGTGCGCGAAA
>JBQTHW010000010.1:0-2738 GCA_052389495.1 Methanobacteriota archaeon
GTTCCCGCCGCCGAGGCAAAGGGACGCGAGGCCGCGTTTCGCATTGCGGTCCCTCATCGCGTGAATCAGGGTCGTCACGATGCGCGCTCCGGAGCAGCCGAGCGGGTGGCCGAGGGCCACCGCACCGCCGTGGACGTTCAGCCTGTCGTGCGCGATTCCGAGCTCCCGCATGATCGCGACGCTCGCGGACGCGTACGCCTCGTTGTGCTCGACGAGGTCGAAGTCGTCGATCGACAGCCCCGTCTTCTTGAGGACCTTTCGGACCGCGGGAATCGGGGCCTCCATGACCCACTCCGGCTTCGTGCCCGACGTCGCGTAGTCGAGGACGCGCGCGAGCGGCCTGACCCCGTGCCGGTCCGCCGCCTCCCCGGACAGGACGACCATCGCGCTCGCGCCGTCGCTGAGCTGCGACGCGTTCCCCGCGGTCACGAGGCCCCCCTCCCGGAACACGGGAGGCAGCCTCGCGAGCTTCTCCATCGAGGTGTCCGTCCGGATGCCTCCGTCGACATCGACCCGCGAGCCGTCCGGCAGCTCGACGGGGACGATCTCGGACTTGAACTTCCCCTCCATCGCGGCACGTGCGGCCCGCCGGTGGCTCTCGAGCGCGAACGCATCCTGGTCCTCCCGGGTCACGCGGAAGCGCTCCGAGACGATCTCCCCCGTGACGCCCATGTGGAAGCGGTTGTACACGTCGAGCAGGCCGTCGTGGACCATCGCGTCGACGAACTGGACGTTGTTGTATCCGACGCCCCACCGCGCCTCCTTCACGAGGTACGGCGCGCGGCTCATCGACTCCATACCGCCGGCCACGACGACCTCCGCGGACCCTGCCTTGATCGCGTCGGAGGCGATCGCGACGCCCTTCATCCCGGAGGCGCACACCTTGTTGATCGTCACGGCGGCGACGCGGTCGGGGAGGCCCGCGAAGATCGCGGCCTGCCGCGCGGGGTTTTGGCCGAGCCCGGCCTGGATCACGTTGCCTAGGACGACCTCCTCGATGTCCGCGGGCACGAGGCCCGCGCGGTTCACGGCCTCCGCGACGACGAGGCTCCCGAGCCTCACCGCCTCGACGTTGCGGAACTCGCGCCCGTACTTGCCGATCGGTGTGCGGTTCGCGCCCGCAATCACGACGTCCGTCCGACGCCACGCCCCGAGAGGCGGAAACGAGCGGGTGCGCTGTATATAAAGTGTCGGCGCCGACGCGGTGTCAGGCGCGCCGGGATACACGCACGATGCGTGTACGCGTCCCGCTTATTCCGTCGTGGCGCAGGTGCCGGCTGCGCGTCCCGGTGGGACGCGTGAGGTGGACGAAAATGGAACATGGGATGAAGTGGGGGCTGCGAGCGACGGTCCTCGTCGTGGTCGTGCTCGCGGTCGGCGCGGTGGGTATCCTGACGCCCATCGTGAGCAACACCGTGGAGAAGGACGTGCGCGTGGAAGGCTACGCGATCACGCTGTCCGTCGACGGCGTGCCGGCGAGCGTCGTGCCGGGGGACACGTTCCGCGTCGTCGCGACGATGGCGAACAACGCGAACCGGCCGATCCCGGCGGTCCTCCGCATGGAAGTCCGGAACCCGAACAGCACGACACCGGGCGAGCTGACCGTGTACGCGGGATGCGGGGCCGAGGAGGTCGTCAGCTCGAGGACCCTGCTGTACTACATCGGATGGCACGGTCCGCTCCTCGCGCCGAAAGGGAGCGCCTTCCCGGCGGGGACGAGCGTGGCGGCCCTCGAGCAGGCCCTCGGGTCCGCGGACTTCTGGGGGATGACGCTGCACGAGATCGAGGAGCGCGACCCGGCCGGGTACGCGTCCCTCATCAGCCCGGGCACGAACGCGTCCGAGGCGGTGCGGTCGTCGCCCTCCGTCGTGCTGAGGACGCTGTATTACTACGACATGGTGCGCGCCCCCGCGGGGTCCGGCGGGAACCTCCTCGACTGGGCCCTGACGATGCCCTTCGCAGACACGTTCGTCGCGGGCGGCGACGGGTCGCAGGACGGCTTCCTGATCGAGATCCACGCGCAGTCTCGAGGGACGTTCGAGTTCAAGTTCTGGGCGGAACGTCCCGACGGGCTCGGCGTGCCGGGCCACCCCTACACCTGCGGGCCGCTGTGACGGCGGCCTGCGACCTTTTTCCCTGCGCGGCACGTGGGGCGTCACGTGCGCGCCGGCGGCGGCGGCCGGGCGAGGAAGCGCACGGCAAAGCGCGCGACGCGGCACAGGACGCATCCCCGGTGGTACCCGCCCTCAAGCCGGCCCGTGCGGAACCGCTCCCAAGCATCGGGGCGGAACGGACGCTTCCCGAGCCGAACGTTCACGCCGTCGTGGGCGCCGGACATCCAGACGGAGAAGGGCGCGCGGCAGCGGCGGCACGGCCATCGATCGGAAAGGGAGTGCAGCCAAGGCCACGAGTTCCTGCCGAGCGCGACGAGGACGCCTCGCCGCACGACCGGCGCGGCGAACGCGCGCACGGCCGTGCGATCCCGTTCCCCGGTCGCCGTGCCGTCCGGCGCCATGCGCGGGGGAAGGGGAGCGGGCAATGAAGCCTTCGACGGCGCGCCGGTGCGACGCGCGCGTGTCCGAAATCGGACGGGGTTGGACGAACGGAACAAACGGAGGCGCACATCCGCGGGGACGACGGGCACGGAGGGATTCGAACCCTCGTCGGAGGCTCCGAAGGCCACCAGCCTGGTCCGGACTAGCCGACGTGCCCGCGCGCCGAACCGTGGGCCTCGATAA
>JBQTHW010000011.1:0-1934 GCA_052389495.1 Methanobacteriota archaeon
GCGATGAAGTCCCGGAGGAGGCGGGGCACGATCGGCGCGCGAATCCGGACGGACCGCCTCGGGAGCACGAAGCGGGCGCCGCGCCCTCGCGCCGCCTTGTCCGCGCGGGCGACGACCCGACGCGCGAGCGCCCACGTCGGCCCGGACAGGCTGCCGCACGCGTCGACGAAGGCGAGCATGTTGGCCGGGAGCCGGCGGTCCGAGGCCTGGAGGTCGACGATCCCCTCCCACGCGTCCCAGGCCCCGAGGACCGCGCCGAGCCTCGGGGAGCCGCGGCCCTTCGTGAACGTGACGAGACGCATCGACTCACGCCGAGGGGGACGCCCAGCCTTCGCCCGGGGGCTGCGGCGGGGCGCGGCCTTCCGCCCAGCTCATCACGTAGTCCGGGTCGCGGTAGGCAAAGCCGTGGGTCGTGATGCGCATCGTCTCGAAGTACGTGTCGAGCATGATCGCGAGGCGCGGCGACACCGTCCCGCGCTCCGCGAGGGACTTCTCCGCCGCCTTGCCCTGCGGGCTGTGGGGCGTCGCACCCGGATGGAACGTGAAGGAGCCTTCTTCGATGACGCCCTTCCGCGCGCCGTACTGCGAGTTGCAGAAGAACATCAGTTCGTCGGAGTCCGCGTTGTAGTGCGCGTACGGCGCGGGCACCTCCCTCGGATGCCAGCCGGCCATGAGGGGGACGAACGAGCAGAGGGAGAACCCGTTCTGCGGAACGTTCCCCGACTGGAAGGTCTGGTGCATCGGCGGTGCCGTGTGGATCTCCCGCGCGATGCCGTGGTGGCTCCTCACATCGAAGACGAACGGGTAGAGGGCGCCCTCCCACCCCACGACGTCGAACGGGTGGTGGCCCAGCGTGATGCGCGTGATCCGGCCGCCGCCGTGCTTCACGTCGATCGGGAACTCCCCGCGCTCGTCGCGGTACGGCGGCAGGTCCGGAAGTTCGATCTCCGTCTCGACGACGGGCGACATGAGGGTCGCCTGGCCGGCCCGGTTGAAGTACTGCGGGGCGAACTGGATCGGGTAGACGGACTCCGTCACGAGGAACCACGCCCGATCGGACTCGAGCTCGACCCGGTACGTCGTGCCCTTCGGGATCGACACGTACACGTCCTTGCGGAACCTCAGGTCGCCGTACTCCGACCGGACGAGCCCCTCGCCCTCTTGGACGAAGTAGATCTCGTGCCGCTCCCCGTTTCGGAAGAAGGCCTCCCGGGGCATGTCGGCGGTCGGCTTCGAGACGGACATCGTCGTCCGGGACCCATGGACGATCGGCCTGCGGCTCCGGATCGCGTCCGTGGCGTACGGCATGCGGCCCGTCCGCACGTGCCACGGCTGCAGGACGTCCGCCTCGGACGGGAACTCGGGAACGAGGGCGAAGTCACCCGGCGTCGGCGGCTTGACCTGCTCCGTGGGGTACGACCGAACGTGGACCTTCCGTGACCACGCGCCGCTGAAGCCGTAGCTGCCGTGGATCTCCTCGAGCGCGAGGACGTTCGGGATCGCGTAGAACTCCGTGTGCGGCGTCGGCGGGACGGTTCCGCGCTTGGCGATGAAGACCATGACGGGCCCCTCTCGCCTGGGACGAAACCGGGAGGACGCATAAAACCGTGCTGCCGGGGGGCCTCCCCGTGAGTCCCGCCGCCGGTATCGGTTCATGGAACATGACCCGGCGTGAGGGAATCCTTATGGACCCCGCCACGTTCCCGCCGTGAGGGGTCGAATGAAGAGGGTGGCGTCAGCCTTCTTTGCCGCCAGCGTTAGCGTTCTGCTCCTGTCCGTGACGAGCGCGACGGCGGCAACCGCGACGATCTCCTTCTCGACGCCGCGGGTCATCGGCTTCGCGAAGGGCGACGACTGGGAACCCGATGTCGCGGCGGACGGCCGCGGCAACGTGTACGTGGCGTGGGCCCACTTCGGGGACATCCGAGGCTGTG
>JBQTHW010000012.1:0-1918 GCA_052389495.1 Methanobacteriota archaeon
GATCCGTCCTTCGTCCGTAGGCTCGAACCCACGGAGTGGACGCGACCGGCCACCGCGCGGCTCCTCGACGCCCTCCGCACGGAGGCAGACATGCCCGCGTTCTTCGTCTCGATCGAGGATCTCGCACGCCACGAACGGGCGTCCCCGCCGAAGCTCGAACGGTTCCTCGAGGCCCTGCGCACGCAAGGCTTCCGCGCGACGCGCACGCACCTCGATTCGCTCGGCGTGCGGACGGACGCGCCGTCCGCCGACGTGCTGCGCCTCTTCCGAAACCTCGCCGGCTAGCGGACCCACGGGTGGTTGAGCGCCTGCCACGAGAACCCGAACGACGCCTCGCTCGCCGTCGCGTAGTGGTACAGCGCCGTCACGAGGATGCCGTGGACGAGGGACCACAGGGAGCCGAGGACGAGCCAGTACAGGACCGCGAACGCGACCCAGCCGCCCGGCGAGGCGTCCGCGAGGATGCCCCACAGGAACGGGACGAAGCCCGCGAGGAACAGGACCGCGAAGACGAAGCCCGTCCCGAGGGTCCCGCTCTGCCGGGTCCCCCACGTGTGCCGCAGGAGCTCGCGGCTCCGGCGGAGCGCCTTGACCGGGCCGACGTCCTCCATGACGATCGCCGGGATCACGAAGATCGTCGCGATCGGCCACGTCGTCCCGAGGAACCGCGCGATCGCCCGCCCCGCCAGCTCGGACCGCAGGGCCGCGAGGCGCAGCAGGATGCCGACCGTCGAGGCCAGGAGGGACCACACCGCGAGCCTCACGAGGCTCGACGTCGCCGCGCCCACGCCCTCCGAGACGGTCGGCCGCTCCCCGCGCAGGTGCGCCTGCGTCGACGCGACGATCGCCGCCATGAAGTACACGCTCAGGAAGTACGTGAGCAGGTACGCGACGAACATCTCCTGGTACAGGAACGAGGACGCGGGCGACCCCGGCGGCGGCCCGAGCGCCCACAGGCTCAGGGCCACGAGGAGCCACACGAAGCCCGTCAGGACGAGGGCGAGGAAGGGCAGGACGAGGAGCTGCGGGTCCCTCGAGAGGACGCGGAGGCTCGTCCAGGTGAGGTGCAGCCCCCTCGAAAGGTGCCCCCGCCAGCCATGCCGTGCGGTCCGCTCGGCGGCCTTCCGGCTCCAGGTCGAGCGTTCCGTCGAGTGCATCCGGCCGTCCGCAGGAAAGGCATCCAGCATCAAGCTTTTGTCAAGAGAGAGCGGGGCCGCCTCACGCGATGTCGGACCCGATGCGGTCCTCGATCCGCGTCTGGCGTCCCTCGTACCGCGTCGTCACGAGGCGCGCGATCTCCGCCGCCTTGACGTCCCCGATCTTTGGCACGCGCTTCAGGTCGTCCTCGGACGCGTTGAACACCGCGCGGACGGACCCGAACCGCTCCAGGAGCGCGTGAGAGAGCGTCTCCCCGACGGACGGGAGACCTTCGACGAGGAACCGCTGCCGCTCGTCGAGGGACATCTCCTTCGGCTTGTGCCTCAACCCGTAGGAGGCGGCGGCCTTGTCCTGCCTCCTCCAGATCACGCTCAGGAGCAACGCGGTCTGGTCCTTGTCCGCGGTCGTGAGGACGGGCACGCGCTCCGTCACCTCGAGGGCGACGAGGGCCCCGAGGAGGCTCTGGGGATGCCGGAACGTCGAGATCTCCGCGAGGTCCCCCTCGAGGAGGACGAGGGGCCGCGGGTACGCCTCCTTGAGCCGCCGCACCTGCTCGAACAGGCGCTTCTTCACGATCGAGCCGAAGAAATCGGACAGGCTCTTCCGCTCGATCCCGATCGGGCCGACGACGTAGTCGCCGGGGGCGATCTTCCGCCGCTCGACCTCGACGCCGAGGTCCCGGAGCCGGTCGAAGAGGTCCTCGGGCTCGTTCGAGTCCATGACAAGCGGGATGCGCACGCCGCCGCGAACGCGTCCGCGG
>JBQTHW010000013.1:0-12474 GCA_052389495.1 Methanobacteriota archaeon
TGCCGCCGCCCCGGGACGGCTTCTACGCGGTCGAGCGGGCGGAGTGGGTGCCCCAGGTCGGTGTCCAGTACCTCCTCGGCGTCGACGAGCTGTCGATCGTCCTCGTGTTCCTGAACGCGCTCCTGACGCCGCTCGCCCTCGCGATCAGCTGGGACGAGAAGCACCGCGTGCCGGAGTTCTTCGCGATGTTCCTGCTGATGGAGGCGACGATCAACGGTGTCTTCCTTTCCCTCGACCTGTTCCTGTTCCTCGTGTTCTGGGAGGTCGGCCTCGTCCCGATGTACTTCCTCATCGCGGTGTGGGGCGGACCTCGGAAGAAGTACGCGGCGATCAAGTTCTTCATGTACACGTTCCTCGCGAGCCTGCCGCGCCTCGTCGCGGTCGTCGCGGTCGGCTTGTATGGGGGCACGTTCGACATGATCCGGATCATCCGGGACGGCCTCGGCCCCGCCGGGGCGATCGGCGAGCTCATGTTCGTCGGACTCGTCGTCGCGTTCGGCACGAAGCTTCCGACGTGGCCCCTCCACACGTGGCTCCCGGATGCCCACGTCGAGGCGCCGACGGGCGGCTCCGTGCTCCTCGCCGGGATCCTGCTCAAGCTGGGCGGCTACGGCCTCGTTCGCTTCAACGTACAGATGCTGCCCGACGCCGCGTCGACGATGTGGTGGGTCCTCGCCGTCCTCGGGACCGTCTCGATCCTCTACGGCGCCGTCGTGTGCCTCGCGCAGGACGACCTGAAGCGCCTCGTCGCGTTCTCGAGCGTGAGCCACATGGGGTTCGTGACGCTCGGCATCGCCGCCGGGGTGTACGGTGCGCAGCTGAGCGGCGCGGGCCCGGGGGCGCTCCTCGGCCTGAGCGGCGCGATTTTCCAGCTGTTCGCCCACGGTCTCGTGTCCGCGGCCCTCTTCATGATCGCGGGCTCCCTCGGCCACGCAATCGGGACGAGGAACATCTCGGACCTCGGTGGGATCGCAAGACGCGTGCCGAAGCTCGCGACGTTCATGATGATCGCGTTCCTGGCCTCCCTCGGACTGCCGGGCCTCGTGGGGTTCGTCGCCGAGTTCACGACGTTCCTCGGGGTGTACGCGGCCTTCGGGCTGTGGGTCTTCGTCCCGATCCTGACCGTCGTCCTGACGGCGGCGTACTACGTCTGGGCGATGCAGCGGGCGATCTTCGGGCCCCTCAACCCGAAGTGGGAGGGGATGCCGGACCTGCACCCGTTCGAGGTCGCGCCCCTTGCCGTGCTGAGCGCGTCGTTCGCCGTCTTCGGGATCTTCCCCGTGTTCTTCTACGAGATCATCACGCGTTGGGCGGCGGGCGTCCTGGGGGTGTAGTCCACGGCGAACTACCTCGTCTTCCTGCCGGAGACGGTCCTCGTCGCGACGGCGCTAGCGTCCGCCGTCCTCGGGTTCCCGTGGGCGAAGAAGCCCGTGCGCCTGTGGGGCCTCGCCCTGGGCGGCCTCGTCGTCTCGTCGGTCCTCACGTTGGACCTGATGGGCCTGCGTGTCCTCGAGACCCTGGGGATCTCCTTGTGGGAGTCGCCCGTCGGCCCGTCGGGAGACTTCGCGTCGGAGCTTCGCGTGCGCGTCGATCTGTTCGCCCTGTTCTTCCACGCAATCTTCCTGTTCGTCGCGTTCCTTGCGATCCTCGCATCGCGAGGCTTCCTCCGTCCGGAGGAGCCGCACCAGGGGGAGTACTACGCCCTCATGCTGATCTCCGTCGTCGGGATGATGTTCACCGCCGCCGCGACGGACCTGTTCGTCCTGTTCCTCGCGTTCGAGATCTCGAGCCTGAGCACGTTCGCCCTCGTCGCGTTCCGGAAAAAGGACCGCCAGGCCACGGAGGCGTCCGCGAAGTTCTTCATCATCGGCGCCGTCAGCACGGCGCTCATCCTCTTCGGGATCTCCCTCGTGTACGGGATCGCGGGCACGTCGTTCGACGGCGGGGGACCCCTGGGGCCGTCCGCCTGCGTCGGGAACCTCACGGGGCTCGACTGCCTGCGCCAGCTGAGCGTCGGCGCGTATCCGGCGATCGAGCCGCCCCTGACCGTCGCCCTCGTCCTCCTCATCGCGGGGTTCGGGTTCAAGGTCGCGGTCGTCCCGTTCCACATGTGGGCCCCCGACGTGTACCAAGGCTCCCCGACGGCGATCAGCGCGTTCCTGGCGGCGGGGTCGAAGAAGGTCGGCATCGTCGCGATGTTCCGCGTCTTCCTGATCGGCCTGCTCGCCGTCCAGATCGACTGGCTCGCGGCGCTCGGCATCCTGGCGATCGCCACGCAGACCGTCGGGAACGTCCTCGCGATCCCGCAGCGCAGCGTGAAGCGCATGCTCGCCTACTCGAGCATCGCACAGGCGGGGTACATCCTGATCGCCCTTGCCGTCGGCGCGATCGCGCTCGCGGCGACGGACCCCGGCCTGACGGCGGAGCAGCAGGCGCTCGCCGAGGTCGTCGCGGTCGCCGGGATGATCGGCGGCGTGCTCCACGTGCTCACGCACGCGGCGATGAAGGCCGGCTCGTTCCTCGTCGTCGCCGGGACGGAGTCCCAGGGCCTGTCCGACGACATGGACTCGTACCGCGGCCTCGGCCGGCGTGCGCCCTTCCTCGCGTTCTCGATGACGATCTTCCTCCTGAGCCTCGCGGGCATCCCGCCGTTGGGGGGGTTCTTCAGCAAGTTCGTCCTGTTCTCGAGCGCCGTGAGCGCCTTCGCCTTCAACCCGTGGTACCTCGCGCTCGCGATCTCCGGCGTCTTGAACAGCGCCCTCTCCCTGTACTACTACGCGCGGGTCATCTGGTACATGTACATCCTCGAACCGTCCGCGGAGGCGCCTCGGATTCTCGTCCCTCGGTCGATCTCGGCGGCCGTGTTCGTCGCCTTGGCCGTCGTCATCCTCGTGACGTTCCTCGTCGCGTTCTTCTACGGCTACCTCGAGCAGGCGGCGAAGGGCTTCTTCGGGTTCGCGTAGCCGGCAGCCTCCCGGCAAGGCTTTTACCGCCGGCCGGCCCATGAGGAGGCGATGGCCTCTGCGGCCACGCCCGAGCACCCCGTGATCCTCCACGTGGACATGGACGCGTTCTACGCGGCCGTCGAGATCCGCGAGAACCCGCAGCTCGAGGGCAAGCCCGTCGTCGTGGGCGCGGACCCGCGGGTGTTCCCGCGCGGCGTCGTCCTGACGGCGAGCTACGACGCCCGCCGCTTCGGCGTGCGATCCGCGATGCCGTGCCGCGAGGCGCTCCGGCTCTGCCCGGACGCCGTATTCGTGCCGCCGACCTTCGCGACGTACGCGCGCGTCTCGGCGGAGATCATGACGACGCTCCGCACGTTCGCGGACCGGCTGCAGCCCGCAGGGATCGAGGAGGCGTACCTCGACGTCACGCAACGGACGGGGGGGGACTTCGGGCGGGCGAGGGATCTCGCGCGGGACCTCAAGGCCGCCGTGCGGACGGCCCACCGGCTCGCCTGCTCCGTCGGCGTGGCCCCGAGCAAGGCGGTCGCGAAGATCGCCTCCGGCTTCGAGAAGCCGGACGGGCTCACGGTCGTCACGCCGGACGCCGCCGTGGCGTTCCTCGCACCGATCTCCGTGCGGGAGGTGCTCGGCGTCGGCCCGAAGACGGCGGAGCGGCTCAAGGAGATCGGCCTCACGACGCTGGCGGAGGTGCAGGGGATGCCCCGGGACGACCTCGTCGAAGTCTTCGGAGGGTTCGGGGAGTACCTGCACGACGTGGCGTTCGGCCGGGACTCGGAGCAAGTCGTCGAGCCGTCCGGGCCGCCCGAGTCCGTGGGGACGGAGACCACGTTCGACCGAGACCTCGACGCGTACGACGCGATCTGGCCGGAGCTCGAGGCGATGGCGAGGGACCTCCACCGCGAGATCCGGGAGGAGGGCCTCGCCTACCGGACCGTCACCCTCAAGGCCCGGTACGCGAACTTCGAGACCCACACCCGCTCCCGGAGCCTCAAGGTCCACACGTCGGAGCTCGACCCGATCCTCATCCTGAGCCAGGTCATGCTCCGGGAGGTCCTCGGGGGCGGCCGCAAGCTCCGCCTCGTCGGCGTGCGGGTCACGAACCTGCGGGACCGGGCGGAGCCGCAGGCGACGCTGGCACGCTGGGAGGCGCTCGGCTAGGCGACCGCGACGTCGAGGGCCTTCTCGACGTGCGCCATCTTGTTCGCGACCGTGAAGAAGGGGGAGCCGCCAAACAGGAGGCCTATCGCTTTGTCGTCCTGGCCGACGACGACGGCCCCCGAATCCCCGCCCGCGCTGAAGGCGCCCGACCGTCCGCGCACGATGACCTGGTCCGTGAAGACGAAGCTGCCCTGCGAGTAGCCGACGCGTATCGTCGCACTCGCGTCCTCGACGACCCCCTCGGTGAGGCGCGTCGTCCGCCCGCTCTTCCGCACCGACTCCCCAAGTTCCGGTTCGCGTGTTCCCTGGAGCCGCCCGATGTTCAGGACGTCGGGGGTCACGTCGTCCGGATTGTGCGGCTCCGCGAGGGCGGCGTCCACGACGTTCAGCCCGTCCGGGTCGAGGGCGACGTACGTGACGAGACGCCCGAGGACGTCCCTCTCGAGCTTCCCGCCGTCGAAGCGGCCCGGCTGGAGGATCGGATCGCCTTCCATGCCGCGGTTTTCGTTCGCGAGGACGTGGTTGTTACTCAGCACGTACCGCTCGCGGCGGTCCTTCACGAGACAGCCGAAGGTGCCCGCCGTGACCTCGTAGTGGCCGATCGACAGGCCGCCCATCGCCGGACGGACCTTCCGGTGGTAGATCGGCGGAATCGGACGCCAGATCGAGAACTCGCGGGACTCCACGACGTCCGTGGGGACACCCTCGATCTCCGGCGGGAGGCGGTCCTCCTCCCGGACCAGGAGATGGTGGAGCTTCTGACGCACGTAGAAGCGGAGCGCGAGGTCCCGCGTGAGCGTGCCGCGGGCGAGCTTGTGACCCAGGCCGACGCCCACGACGTTCGGATGGACGGCGGGCCTCATGCCGTCCAGCTTCACCCCGAGGTAGAGGCACTCGCAGACTTGCTTCGCCTCGAGCGGCTTCATCGGTCGCCTCACCGGGCCTTGAACGGGCCCGACACGACGATCTCGACGGGTACGTCCTCCAGGGCTCGCGGGAGGGCGGCGAGGATCTTCGGGGTGTCCTCGGCGACGTAGACGCGGATGCAGTCCCTCCCGTCCCTGCGGCCGATGCCCACGCCGACGACCCCCGGCGTCTTCAGGAGATGCGCCTCGTGGCGCCGCTTCACCTCGTCCACGGAGGCCATGAAGCTCCGCACGGCGCGCGCGAGCATAAACCCACCGTGGGGAGCCCGGGACACGGGAGATCCGGAGGTCTGCCCTGCCGGCCCTCCCCGGCAGCGCTTCGACACGGTCAGCCCCTGGATTGCGTCGCGACGTCCGGCAACGATCCTCCCCAGGCCGGCCGGTCCGTTCGACCGCTCCGCGGCCGGGATTTCGCCTCATATGCAGGAAGGGTTATGTGGGTCCTCCCGATGCCTTCCGTCGGGACAGGGGAGGCGGCCACCGATGGACGAGAAGATGGTCGTGGAACTGAAGGGACGGGTGCGGGGGGATGTGATTCTTCCCCGCGACGCCGGCTATGACGAGGCGCGCAGGGTCTACAACGCGAGGATCGATCGGCGACCCGCAGCGGTCGTACGCTGCGCGGGGGTCGCGGACGTGATCGCCGCGGTGAAGGCGGCGCGGGCCGCGGACCTTGCGGTCGCCGTACGAGGCGGCGGCCACAGCGTGCCAGGGTTCGGGACCGCGGACGACGCAGTGGTCGTCGACCTGGGCCGCCTGAAAGGGATCCGCGTGGACCCCGCCGCGAAGACCGTCCGAGCGGAAGGCGGTTCCACGTGGGGCGACTTCAACCACGCAACCCACGCATTCGGCCTGGCGACGACGGGTGGAATCATCTCCACGACGGGGATCGCGGGTCTCACCCTCGGCGGCGGGATCGGCTACCTGACCCGCGGCCTTGGACTGTCGCTCGACAACCTCGTGTCGGCCGACGTCGTCCTCGCGGACGGGTCGTTCGTGACCGCAAGCCCGGAGGACCGTCCGGACCTGTTCTGGGCGCTGCGCGGCGGCGGGGGCAACTTCGGGGTCGTCACGAACTTCGAGTACCGCCTGCAGCCGATTCGCAACATCGTGGCCGGCCCGATGTTCTTCGAGGTCGACGACGCCCCGGCGATCTTGCGGGCGTTCGACACGTACATCTCGAAAGCTCCTCGCGAGCTCGGGGCGTTCTTTGCGTGGCAGATCGCGCCGCCGCTCCCGTTCATCCCGGAGGACCGACACGGGGACACGTTGTGCGTCCTCGTCGCCTGCTGGACCGGGCGCCCGGAGGACGCGAATCGGGCCATCGCGCCCCTCCGCGAAGCGGCGCCCGTCGTCGCGGAGGCGGTCGGCCCGATGGCCTACCCGGCGATCAACGGCGCGTTCGACGGGCTCGTGCCGCCGGGGCTGCAGCACTACTGGAAGGCGGTCTTCGCGAAGGGGCTCCCGGACGACGCGATCGCGGTCCACGCGGAGCACGGCCCCAAGGTCCCTGTTGTGAACTCCACGATGCACATCTACCCGATCAACGGAGCCGTGCACGATGTGGCTCCGGAGGCAACGGCCTTCGGTCACCGTGACGCGAAGTATGCGATGGTCATCGCGGGCATGTGGCCGGACCCCTCGCAGAACGAGGCGAACACCCGCGGGGTGAAGGACTATTACAAGGACCTCGCGCCGCACGCGGAGGAAGGCGGCTACATCAACTTCGCCGCAGGCGACGATGCGAATCGCGTCGCGGCGAACTTCGGTCGGAACTACGGACGACTGCGAGAGGTCAAGGCGAAGTACGACCCGGGCAACACGTTCCGTCACAACCAGAACATCGTGCCCGCGGCGTGAGGCGGCGGGTCGAGGGTGCCTCAGGGCGGCGGCCGGATGAAGCCCTCGTGCATGAGGAACTTCGTCTCGTCGTGGGCTCGGCGAATGAGCGCCAGGGCCCCCTCGTAGAGCTCCTTCCGACTCTTCTTGAGCCGCGCGAGTCCCTGGTCAATCGCCTTGAGGGCCACGGCGGTGGCCTCGCGGGCGAAGACCTCCGTCTCGTCCATCGAAGGGACGATGTGATCGTCGTCCAGCCCTCTCTCCTCCGCGACCTTCGCGAGCTCCGCCGCGGCGGCGATACACATCTCGTCCGTGATCGTGCGTGCGCGCACGTCGAGGGTCCCACGGAAGATCCCCGGGAAGCCGAGGGAGTTGTTCACCTGGTTCGGGAAGTCCGATCGACCCGTCGCGACGACCCGTGCGCCGGCTTCCTTCGCCTCCCACGGCCAAATCTCCGGAACCGGGTTCGCGATCGCGAACAGGATCGAGCCCTCGGCCATCGTGGAGACCCAGTCCTTCTTGATCACGTCGGGGCCGGGCTTCGACGCGGCGATCACGACATCGGCGTCCTTCATCGCTTCCGGGATCCCGCCCTCCCGGTCGCCTGCGTTCGTTGTTCGCGCGAGCTCCCACTTCTCCTCGTAATCCGCCTTGACCGCTCGTACGTCGTCGCGATGGGCGCACACGATCCCCTTCGAGTCGACGAGGATCAGATTCCTGGGCTGCGCCCCCGCCGCGAGGAGGAGCTTCGCGGTGCGGATGTTCGATGCGCCTGAGCCGATGAGGGTGATGGATACCTCGCCGATCTTCTTCCCGACCACCTTGAGGGCGTTGATCACGCCCGCCAGGTTGATCGTCGCGGTCCCTTGCTGGTCGTCGTGCCAGACCGCGATCTCGCATTCCTTCCGTAGCCGGGCGAGGATCGTGAAGCACTTCGGCTGCGCGATGTCCTCGAGGTTGATCCCTCCGAAGGCGGGCGTGATGAGCTTCACCGTCTCGATGATCTTCTCCGGGTCCTTCGTCGCGAGGGGGACGGGGAACGCGTCGACCCCGCCGAGGTACTTGAACAGGAGAGCCTTGCCCTCCATGACGGGCAGGCCGGCTTCGGGCCCGATGTCGCCGAGGCCCAGAACCCGCGTCCCATCGGTCACGACCGCCACCTGGTTCCACTTGTTCGTCAGGGCCCAGACCTTGGATGGATCGGCCTTGATTTCGAGGCAGGGCTGCGCGACGCCCGGGGTGTACCAGATCGCGAAGTCGTCGAGGCTCCGGACCGGCACGCGCGGCGCGACTTCGATCTTCCCCTGGTAGAAGGGGTGGTACTTTGCCGACTGTTCCTTCGGAAGGTTCGCCCGGCGAAGCTTCTCCTCGACGTCCTCGGGGGACGGAGGAGCCGTCCCCTTCGGGGGACCGCGCTTCTTGTCGGGCATGCGCACCAAAACGCAGAGGACGCGAGATTCCCGATGCGGTTTAAACCTTTGCTCGCTACCCTTCGCGGCTCGCGTCGGCGGACCGATCGGCGTGCAACAAACGGGCGGAGCACACACGTTTTAATACGCGCCCGGGCTGACGAACGTTGCGCGAAAGGTGAACCCGTGGCCGACGAACTGGAGACCGCGCAGATTCCGCCCCACATCATGGCGGCGATGCGGGAACGCATGAAGATGGCCTCCCGGCTCGGCAAGGTGAAGCACAAGATCGTCGTCATGTCAGGGAAGGGCGGCGTGGGGAAAACGACCGTATCCGCGAACCTCTCCGTGGTGCTCGCAAGAGAGGGCAAGGTGGGCCTCGTGGACGCGGACGTCACGGGCCCGGACATCCCGAAGATCATCGGCGTCGAGGACGGTCAGGTGAAGGCCACGGAGACGGGCATGGAGCCGGTCGTGGGCCCGAACGGGGTGAAGGTCATCTCGATGGCGCATCTCGTCAACCCGGACACCGCGGTCGTCTGGCGCGGGCCCCTCAAGATCAAGGCGCTCAAGCAGATGCTCGGCGACGTCGAGTGGGGCGACCTCGACTATCTCGTGGTCGACCTGCCGCCCGGCACGAGCGACGAGCCGCTCAGCATCGCGCAGGAGATCCCCGACGCGGACGGGGCGGTCGTCGTGACGACGCCGCAGGAGGTCTCCCTCCTAGACGTGCGCAAGTCGATCGCGTTCGCGAAGGCCGTACGCCTGCCAATGCTTGGCATCATCGAGAACATGAGCGGGATGACGTGTCCCCATTGCGGCAAGTCCATCGACGTGTTCAAGGTCGGTGGAGGCGAGGCTGCCGCGAAGGAACTCGGGCTGCCTTTCCTCGGTCGGATCCCGCTCGATCCCCGAATCGTCGTGGGGGGCGACGCGGGTCGACCGTTCGTCCTCGAGCATCCGACGTCCGAGGCGGCGAAGGCGTTCGAGGGGATCGTCGTCAACCTGAAAGCCCAGCTCAAGGTCCCGAAGCCGCGGCCCACCGGGCCGCTCGCGACGTGACTACGTCCACTTGCGGATGACGGCCTCGATCTCGGGCCTCGGGTACGCGCCGACGATCCCGTCCACGAGCTTGCCGTCCTTGAAGAGAAGCATCGTGGGGATCGACATCACGCCGAACCGCATCGACGTGCGCGGGTTCTCGTCCACGTTCAGCTTCCCGACGCGCAACGCGCCCGCCATGTCCTCCGCGATCTCGTCCAAGACGGGCGCGACGCGTAGACATGGGCCGCACCACGCAGCCCAGAAGTCGACGAGCACGAGCCCCGGCTTCGCCACCTCCGCGTCGAACGTCGCATCGGAGAGCTTGATCGGACGACCGTCCGGACTCGCGGCGGAGGCTCCGGCCTGGAGGGCCTCGAGCCTGCGTGCGCGGATCGCCTGAAGCTCCGGATCGTCCATCGGGTATCCTTCGGCGCCGTGGGATAAAAGGCTTTGGAGGGCTAGCGGACGACCGCCTTTTCGCCGGCCTCGAACCCCTTGGCGAGCGGGCCGAGGATCCGGACCTCTCGGCGGACGAGCGCGATCTCCTTCTCGTTCAGAACCGCCGGATCGATGGGCAGCAAGAGGATCGCGTCCTGCAGGGAGATCTTCTCGTTCAGGTCGTGGACAAGGGCGAGGACGGAGTTGAAGTCGTTGTGGGAGACGAGGTACTCGAAGCCGTCGAGGAGGACGACCCCGCGCTGTCCAATGTCGACGAAGTGCTCGATGGCCACCGCGATGTTTTCCGGCGGCGACGGGCGGACCGAGTTCTTCTCCGACGCGACGCGGCTGAGCCAGAGGATCGGCGTTCGCTCGAGCCCGTACTCCGAGACGACCGATTTCGGCGCACGTCGGGTGACACAAAGGCCCTGGGCGCCATGCGTAACGAAGTCCTTGAAAATCTCGAAGGCCTCCTTGCCGTCCTGCTCTAGGATGGCGTACGTGTAGCCCCGCTCGAGCTCGTACCTCGGCTTCGTGAGCAGGTGCGCCTCCGTCGCCGGCAGGACGAGCTCCTGGAGGAACGATCGCTCGCGCACGGAGAAGGCGATCAGTCCCATGAACGCCAGTACGACGATGAATCCGGCCGAGCGGACGTCGATGAAGAAGTACGGGAGCACGACCTCGAAGACGAGTTCGCCGACCGCGATTCCGGTGACTCCGAGGACGATGAACAGGGATCCGCGACGGACCTCCGCGCTCACCTTCCTCTTCCGGAGGTAGGCGACGATCCGGTACCAGGTGAAGAGGACGATCGTCGCGACGGCGAGTCCGTTCGTGAACAGGAGGACGCCGTCGAACTGGAGGACGAGCGGCGAGATTGAGACGACCGTCGCCGGCGCCGCGATGATCGACACGACGGCGACGATCATGATGAACACGTAGAACACGTAGGAATTCGGGAACTCCCGAGTCATGTGCCGCAGGAAGTCCTGGCGGGAGGCGATGGCCGGCGTCGTCGCGACCACGACGAAGGCGCCGATGGCGATCGCGTAGAGGTAGTCGAACGTCGCTTGAATCTGCTTCGCGAGGATGATTCCCCGCTCGACGGAAGCCAGGTCCGCCACGGGCTGGATTGCGTAGATCGTCGCGACGATGTTCACGAAGACCGCGCACACGAGCAGGATCGTCCCGAACAGCAGGACGCGCTTCTGGAACGCCCGGTGGGTCTTCTGGCGCGCGATGGAGCCGATGACGAGGGCCGAGAGGAACAGGGCACTCGCTGCGCCCATGTAGATGATGAGGCTTCCGCTCTCCGCCAGGTGACGTCACCTGCGCACGATTCGCGGTCACAGCGTGGGTCGGCGCCGTATAAAGACGCTGCACTCCTATTATCGAAACCGACTCTAGACGACGTCCGAGCGAGGTGCTCTCAGGATAGCGAATCACTCGGGAGAATGAGCGGGGGCCCTTAATAGGCACTGGGACCGCACCCGATAGCGGATGCCGGAGAACGAGCCGGAGCGAGGGTACGGAATCAACCGTGACGACCTGGACCTCGTGTCCCGGACGGTCCTTCGGCTCGGTGGCTATGCGGAGGGCCTGTTCGACTTCCATGAGTTCGGCTTCGACAAGGCAATCCTGAGGAACCACATCACGAACGTGCACGGGATCCTGACGGACCTCAAGCAGACGGGGACCTTCGGTACGATCTCCCTGAGGCCCCCGGACCTGCCCGCGGGCGCCTTCATCGAGGACCATGGGGACAGCTGGAACTACTTGCAGACGCTCCGCCTGGCGGCGGGCGCCGCGATGCTCTCCGAGCGATGCTCCTCGCGCATGACGCGGGAGAACCTCATCAAGGCGATGACCGCGAAGATCTTCCAGGAGTGCGAGACGAACATCCTCGACGATCTCGTCGATCGGAGCCGCTACTCGTACCTCGAGGCGAAGGACCTCTACCACATCGTCTTCAGCTCGATGATTGACCCGGACTACGATTCGACGATCTTCATGAAGAGCCTCGTGGCGATGCTGAAGCGCGAACAGATGCCGTTGTTCAACCTCATCAACAGCATGACGCACGGGTACAACGTCCTCTGGAACACGTCGCCCCACGGGGACCGGTACTTCTACGAGATGGAAATCCTCAACGAGCGGGTCGCCCTCGGCCAGGCGCTCACGATGTTCCAGAAGGAGTCGAGCCTCGGGATCCCCAAGATGGAGAGGATCGCGGAGACGTTCCACGCTCCGGGCGAGGGGTGGGCCTGGTGGGAGAAGCTCGCCGCGCACGTCAGCAGCTCCGGTCGCTACAACCTCGTCGACATGGCCTTCTCGAACGAGGCGTACGACCCGGACATGCTGAAGGCCTTCCTCTCGGGCTGGTACTACTACGACGCCTCGATCGTCCTCCTAGACCACGTCGCGAGCATCTACAAGGACCTCCGGAACGGACTCGCGAACCTCTCCCTGATCGCCATGCGGGAGAAGGAGGTAGCGCAGCTCACGAGCCTCCAGGGCTACAACCCCCAGCTGACGATCGACGATTTCGACATGCATCTGCGGAGAATCGCAACCTTGACCTCGCGCGGCCTGCGCCTCGTCGACACGGATCCGCACCACGAGGAGCACTACTACCCCTTCATCACGATCATGATGCCCGTCGTCATGATGGCGGACTGGATCGGGAACCGCGAC
>JBQTHW010000014.1:0-3204 GCA_052389495.1 Methanobacteriota archaeon
GACTTCGAGTCCGCGGTCCTCACGTTGGCGATCCTGCTCGCGGATGCTCGGGGCTGGCTGACGTCGTGACGGGCGGCGAACCGTTATCCGGCACCCGCGGTTCCCGGCCGCGTGCTCGGCGGGCCTGATGGGGTCGATGCGCGCGTCCGCCGGTACGGCCTGTTCGTCGGCCTGTGGTCGTTCGAGCTGTGGCACCCGTTCTGGACGCTGTGGCTCCTGTCCGCGCCCGGGGTCAACTACCTGAACGCGACGCTCGTGGACATCGTGTTCTGGGCGGTCAGCATCCTCGTCGCGATGCCCGCTGGCGCCCTCGCCGACCGGATCGGGCGGAAGCCGTCCCTCCTCCTGGGGATTCTGATGTGGAACGCCGGCATCGTCGTGTTCGGGCTCGCGAGGTCCCTCCCCGTCTTCGCGATCGCGAACGCTACGTGGGCGTTCGGCGCGATGTTCCTCTTCTCGAGCGGTCCCGCATACCTGTACGACACCCTCGCGGAGGCGGGCCAGGAGGCCCGCTATCCGAAGGTCGTGAGCCGCGTCGCGATGGTCGGCTTCCTGTCGACGGCCGCGGGGTGCGGCGTCGGCGGCCTCGTCGTCCGGGCGACGGGGTCTTTGCAGGCCGTCCTCCTGCTGAACGTCGTGAACGGCGTCCTCGCCGCGGCGACCGTCCTCACGTTCCGCGAGCCGGACGTGGCCCGTCGGCCGGAGTCGGGCACGTTCGCACAGATCGGCGCGGGCCTCCGGGCGACCCGGAAGAGCCGGCAGATCCCCCTGCTCATCCTGTTCCAGGTACTCACGGGGATCGTCCTGTACGTCCTGGCGTTCTTCCGTGCGCCGCTCGTGGAGTCGATCGTCGGCCAGGACTACGTCCTGATCGGGCTCGTGTTCGGGGGGTTCTTCGGCGTCGCGAGCGTCGCCGGGATGTCCGTCGGGAGGGTCCTCGAACGGCTCGGGGAGACGGGAACCCTCGCGCTGACGTACCTGTTCGTGTACCCCCCGTTCGTCCTGATCTACCTCGCAAGCGTCGGGACGTTCGCAGCTGGCGTCGCGGCCGCGCTCGCGATCCTCGCGCAGATCCCTTCGTACATCATCTGGGGGCTCGAGACGCCCGTCGTGACGACGATCATCAACCGACGCGTCGGGGCGAGCGAACGGGCGACGGTCCTCTCCGTCTCGATGTTCTTCACGACCCTTTCGCTCGGCGTCACGGAACCCATCGTCGGGTACCTCGCGAACCTCTACGATCTCGGGCCCGGGCTGTCGATCCTCGCGGTCATCGCCGCGATCCCGACCGCCCTCGTGCTCGCCGCGTACCGACGCAGCGAACGGGAGGCACCCCTTCCCGCGGCGCCGATCCTCCCGCATCGAGGCCCATGAGGAGCGCCCGTCGGAATACGTCGGCGGGGTCCGCGCGAGCGCGAACGGGGAACATCCTCGCGGGGAAGCCCGTCACGAGGTCATGCGTGGGGCAGGATTTGAACCTGCGAACCCCTGCGGGACAGCGACCTCAACGCTGCGCCTTTGACCAAGCTGGGCCACCCACGCACGGGGCGCTTCCATGACGGGCTCCGATATCAATCTTCTCTCGCGGCCCGCAAAGGCTATGCATCGCGCCGTGTTGCGTGGCCTCCGAGGAGGCGTTCCGGGCATGGCGACGCGCAAGTCCCCAGGGAGGCCGGCGAAGGTCCGCGCGCGGGCGTTCGAGGTCGTGAACCCCGCGACGGGGAAGGTCCTCGCAAAGCACGCGATCGCGTCGGACGACGAGGTGCGGGCGAAGGTCGCGAAGGCGCGCGCCGCGTTCGCCTCCTGGTCGAAGCTCGATCCGATGGTGCGAGGAGGCTACCTCCAGCGGTTCGCGGACGTGCTGCGGGAACACCGGGACGCGTACGCACGCACGATGACGAACGAGATGGGCAAGACGATCCGCGAGTCGCTCGCGGAGGTCGAGAAGTGCGCGTGGGCCGCCCAGTACTTCGCGGAGAACACGGCGACGTTCCTGGAGCCGGAGATCGTCCCCACGGACGCTGCCCACTCGTACGTCGCGTTCCATCCGAGGGGCGTCCTCGGCTCGATCATGCCGTGGAACTTTCCGATGTGGCAGATCATCCGGTTCTCCGTGCCCGCGATCGCGGCGGGCAACACGACGGTCGTCAAGCCGTCGTCTCTCTCGCCCGAGTCCGGCGTGCAGATCGAGCGCGCGTTCAAGGAGGCGGGCCTGCCGGACGGCGTGTTCCAGATCGTCGTGGGAAACGGGGCCACCGCGCGCACGCTGATCCGATCGGACGTTGACATGGTGAGCCTGACGGGGTCCGTCCCGACCGGCATCAAGGTCGCCACGGAGGCCGCGAAAGGCCTCAAGAAGGTCATCCTCGAGCTCGGCGGCTCCGATCCGTTCATCGTGTGCGAGGACGCGGACCTCGAGGCCGCCGCGAAGGGTGCCGTGACCGGGCGCTTCGTCAACTGCGGCCAGTCGTGCATCGCGGCGAAGCGGTTCTTCGTCGTCGACTCCGTCGCGGACGATTTCCTGGGGCGGTTCGCGGCGAAGGTCGAGAAGCTCAAGGTCGGCGACCCGCTCGACCCGTCGACGGACGTCGGGCCGCTGTCGAGCGAGGCGCAGCGGGCGGAGATCGAGGCGCAGGTCCGCGATGCGGTGGGGAAGAAGGCGACGGTCCACGTCGGGGGGGAGTCCGTCCGCGGCCCGGGCTTCTTCTTCGAGCCGACCGTGCTGAGCGGCGTCACGAAGCGGATGCGCGTACTGACGGAGGAGACGTTCGGGCCCGGTGCGCCGATCACGCGCTTGGAGTCCGTCGACGAGGCGCTCCGGGAGGCGAACGCCTCCGAGTTCGGTCTCGGGGCGAGCGTCTGGACGCGGAGCACGTCGCGTGCGGACGACCTCGCGCGACGGCTCGAGGCGGGCCTCGTCTTCGTCAACGGCGCCGTGAAGTCGGACCCGCGCCTGCCCTTCGGCGGAGTCAAGCACAGCGGGATCGGCCGCGAGCTGAGCCGGTACGGGCTGCTCGAGATGGTCAACATCAAGACCGTCCAGGTGTACGCGCCCGGGTCGACGCAATCGCCGGCCCAGGCAACGACGGAGTGATGCGGCCCGCGTGGCGGGGCCAAACACACATCGCGCCCGGGTCCCCCGGAATCCTTCCCACCTGCCGGGGCTTTGTCGGCCCGACCTGCTCCGTTGTCAGGTCTCGCAAC
>JBQTHW010000015.1:0-8847 GCA_052389495.1 Methanobacteriota archaeon
GTGTGCGTCACGCGAAGCGGATGCTGAAATGGTGGAAGGCCACCTTCCCCGAGACTTGGCTTAGCTCTCAGGTCCGCAGTGCGATTGAATCTCTTCGTAACGGGCCAATGGACCTGGTCGCGTTCGAGCGGCAGATCGGCGCCCGCGCGCTCCTCAGATATCCGCTCCGTTCCGTCACCGCGGTCGAGAGACAACGCGAGAGATGGATCGTCCGCCTCGATTCCGAGCGATTGCAACGGGTCCTTCGAGCGGGTACCGCTGGGATGCTTCCCTATGAACTCGACCGCTTGCGGAATGCCGTGCGACCGCTCCCGCGCCGAGTCAAGTCTTGAGTCCCAGCGGCCCGCACGATGGCCGCCCGCGAATATCCCGGTTCCTGTGGGACGACCCAAAGCCTTTATTCACGTCGCCCGCGTTCGTAGCCGACGTGTCGTTCCGCGTCGGGCCGTCCGTCTTCCGGGACCCGGGGAAGCTCTCCTTCGACTACCTGCCGGAGCGGATGGTCCACCGCGAGAAGCAGACGCAGCGGCTGTTCAGCCTCATGCGGCCCGTCGTCGAGGCGGGGGCGTCGAGCAACGCGTTCCTGTACGGTCCCGTGGGGACGGGGAAGACGCACACGGCGAAGCGGTTCTGCCTGGACTTCAAGAAGTACGCCTCGGAGCAGGGCCGCGGGATCGACTTCTACCCGGTGAACTGTCGGCAGCGGATGGGCGACGACGCGGTCCTCCTCGCGCTCGTGAGGCACTTCGACCCGCACCACCCGGAGCGGGGATTCTCGATCGCGGAGAAGCTCGAAACCCTCAAGCGAGCGATCGAGAAGGTGAAGGTCCACTTCATCGTCATCCTGGACGAGATCGACGCCCTCCTGAAGAAGAGCGGGGCGGACCTCATCTACTCGTTCGCGAGGATCGCGGAGGAGTCGACCGCCGCGAAGGGGAACATCTCGATGATCCTGATCTCCCAGAGGCCGAACGCTCTCGAGTTCATGGACGCCGCCGCGCTGAGCACGTTTCGCCGCTCGAACGTCGTCGAGTTCCCGCGCTACGACCGGAGGGAGCTCCGGGACATCGTGGCGGACCGGGTCGAGCTCGCGATGCACCGCGGCACGGTCGACGCGGATCTCGTCGACATGGTCGCGGAGATCGCGGCGGAGTTCGGGGACGCGCGGTACGCGATCGAACTCCTCGAGAAGGCGGGGATGCTCGCGGACGAGGAGACGGAGCCGTCCGTCGTCCCGGAGCACGTGCGGGGCGCGAAGGCCCACGTCCACCCGACGGACGTGGAGGAGCGGCTGAAGCAGCTCGACAAGCCGAAGAAGCTCGTCCTCCTCGCGATCGCGCGGAAGATCCGCAAGAAGACGAACCTCTCGATGGGCGAGCTCGAGGGGGCCTACGAAGTCGTATGCGAGGAGTTTGGCGAAAAGCCCCGGGCGCACACGCAGCTTTGGAAGTACGTCCGGGAACTCGACGCGCTCGGCCTGATCGACACGAAACTCAGCGGCGAGGGCGTCGTCGGGAAGACGACCCTCATCTCCCTCCCGGAGATTCCGGCCAAAATCCTGATTGATAACATCGAACGAAGCTTGAAAAGGCGGTGACGGATTTGGAGGACCATGGGATGGGTGCACGCCCAGGACGGCACGATGGGCACTGAGGCGGAGTCCCTGAAAGGGGCCGCACCCTTGGAGCTCGAGAAGGGCGCCTGCTACCTGATCAAGGAGAAGAAGCCGGACCTGAGCTACCGCCTGTTCGAGAACCTCGTGCAGCACCGCACTCCCGGCGTCTGCATCACCCGCCAGTACCCGGACCGCGTCCGCCAGGAGCGCGGCCTCGCGGACGTACGGATCATCTGGCTCAGTCACACGCCCGGCGAGGACTTCCAGAACCCGACGGCGATCGGCACGCTCGCGAAGGTCATCTCGAAGTTCATCGAGGACAACGGCGGAGAGGGCGTCGTTCTCCTGGACGGACTCGAGTACCTCGTGATCAACAACGGCTTCCTGCAGACCCTGATGTTCGTCGAGCACGTGAACGAGTTCGTGATGCAGAAGAAGGCCGTGCTCCTGATGCCCGTCAGCCCGGGCACCCTCGAAGAGAAGGAGCTCGCCCTGCTCGAGCGGAACGTCGAGGTCGTCGAGTCGCCTGCGCTCAAGGCGGACATGGAGATGCGCGAGGTCGGCCGGCTCCTCGACGCCTACTGAGACGCGCCCGCGGAGAGCTGTCGGCCGACGGCCTCGTCGACGAGGGCGAGGAACTTGTCCTCCTTGCCCTTCGGGACCGT
Source organism: Methanobacteriota archaeon (assembly GCA_052389495.1). Lineage (GTDB taxonomy): Archaea > Thermoplasmatota > Thermoplasmata > RBG-16-68-12 > RBG-16-68-12 > RBG-16-68-12. The sequence continues at coordinate 2,281 of JBQTHW010000015.1, forward strand.
CGCGCCGGACGCGATGTCGTGGCCGCCGCCATCCCCGCCGACCGCCTTGGCGGCCTCCCGCAGCGCCGCGGCGAGGTCGAGGTTCGCGCCGACGAGGGCGCGCGTCCCGCGTGCGGAGACCTTCGTCGTGGTGTCCATGACGGACAAGCCGACGGTCGCCTTGCCCCGGTCGAAAAAGAACTGCATCCCGATGCCCGCGACGGAGCCCGCGAGGGTGGGCTCCTCGCAGTAGAAGAACTGCACGTACCTCTTCGCGAAGAGACCCTCCGTCTCGAGCCGCCTCAGGTGGCCGAGGATCCGGGACGTGTACTCGTCCCGGAGCGCCTCCGCCTTCGCGAGGGCGTCGCGGTCCCCGAGACACACGGCCAGGCCGAGGCCCTCCTGCTCGAGCCGGTCGCAGCTGTTCACGTAGGCCTCGAGCTCGTTCGCGTACACGCGGTCGGCCTCGCTCCAGTACCGATCCGCGACGAGCACGTCGAGGGCCTCCGGAACGGCCCCCTGGCGGAGAAGCCGTACGGAGAGCGCGGAGGCGAGGCGGCGCCGGTCGGCCGGCTCCATCGAGCGGACGTGGGTCTCGTCATCGAACCCCGCGGAGCGGAGGAATTCCGCTGCCGCCTCGGGCCGGCCGGCGAGGCCGCGGAAGTACGGGCTCGTGGACGAGGCGAGGGCCTTCGCGAGGGGCACGTCGCGCAGCGCGAGCCGGCGTTCGACCTTCAGCACGCCCCGGTCGACGGCCTCCTGGACGAGCGCACCGTTCGGCCCCGAGAAGCCGCCGACGTCCTGCTTGTCGCCGATCGCGCCCGCGAGCGCGATCCCCGCGAGGTCCCAGTTCACATCGTCGAGGGCGAGCGCGAAGAGCCACGTCGTCGTGGCGCCGCACATCTCCCGGGCGCCGTCGACACCGAACAGATGCGGGTTCACGTGCACGACGGTGTCGGAATCGCGGAGGGGCTTGTGGTGGTCCAGGACGACCTTCGACCCAGGGAGCTGCTCGATCAGGTCGAGCTGGCCGGACCCCATGTCGCTCACGATCAGGAGGTCGTTGTCCTCCTTGCGCAGGCGCTCGAGGGACGACGTGTCGAAAGCATGGGACATCGTCGCGTGGAACCGCTTCCCGCGTCGCAGGAGCGCGCGGGCGAGGATCGCCGCGGACGTCGTGCCGTCGGGGTCGTGGTGGCAGAAGACGCGTACGCGGGACGCGCCGTCGACGAGGTCCGTGCCACGACGCGCCCGCTCCACGAGGCCCGGGGGCGCGAGGTCCTCCAGGCGCTTCGCCACGGGGCCACCTACGTGACCTGCAGTTCGGCCTGCTTGAGGGAGTAGTCCCAGTCCGCGGGGAGGACGCCCTCCTCCCGGTAGTAGTGCGAGAGCCGCCGGATTTTCGACTCGATGAGCTGGAGGCCACGCTTGTTGCTGTAGTCTTTCGGGTGCTCCTTCAGGTGGCCCTGGAGCTCGACCGCGCGCTTCATGAGGGCGCTCAGGTCCTCCGGCAGGTCCGCCTTCGCACCCTTCGCGCGCAGGATGTCCGCGATCCCCTTGCCCGTCGCGAGGCGAACGCTCGGGACCGCGTACGCGTCGCGGAGCCGGAGCCCGATCGCCGCGCTCGTCAGGCCGTCCGCGTGCAGCTGCAGCACGGTCGCCTCGATCTCCTTCGCGTCCATCGAGACCCACGCCGGGTTCGCCTTGAGGAGGGGGCGCGTCGACCCGCTCTTCCCTTTGCGCTTTGCATGGAGCCGCGCCATTCGTGACCTCGGGGAGGGGGCTCATACCGCGGGCCCGTATATAACGTTGATTCACGCGGAGGCGCGCATCCGGCTACGCGCGCATCGCGACGACGATCGCCGCGTGGTCCGCCGCATGCGGGTCGAGCGGACGGACGTCGAGCACGTCGAAGCCCTTCGACGCGATCGCCTCGCGCACGACGCGGACGACGTCCGCGGGCCTCGCCGCGACGTCGACGGATCGGGACTTGAGCATCAGGAAGCCGATCCCGCCCGGCCGGAGGGCGGCGAGGTTGCGCAGGAAGATCCCTTCCTGGTCCCGCTGGGCGATGTCCTGGTACACGACGTCGACCCGGCCGACGCGCGACGCGTACGCATCGGGCCGGGACGCGTCGCCAAGGAGCGGGAGGAGGTTCGGTCGTCCCTCTGCGACGGTCACGAGGCCACGGAACGAGCGCGGGGCGACCTCGACCGCGACGATCGTCCCTCGGGGACAGATGTCGGAAAGGTGGCTCGCGGTCGTCCCGCTCGCGGCGCCCAGGTACAGCACGCCGGTCGTCTCGAGGAACGGCCATTGGACCCCGCCCTTCTTCAGGTATGCGGCGAGCTTGCTGCGCTCCGCATCCCAGCGCCGGTACTCGACGCCGTCCTCGACACGGAGCGCCTCGCCGTACACGGCCCGGCCGGGCGCGAGGTTCCGTGTGTAGAGCCACGAGCCGTCCGTGAAGACGCCGGCGTGGACGGTCGGACGGATCGACACGGCCGCGCGAACCCGCGAGCGGCTATTGAGACTTGCGAGGCTTGGTGGAGGTCCGCGAGGCGCGCTTCCGCGGACGACGAGGGCTGCGCGCCGACGGACGCTTCGTCGCCGGACGTGAGCGCGTGCGCGCCCGTCGACGGGCCGCCTTCTTCGCGGAGTGCGCCGTGAGGCGCCGTCGACCCGCGACGGCGCCGGGTTCCTTCGGCCGGATGCGAAGCACGCGCTCGTACGCCCTCAGGGCGTCGCCGCGACGTCGCGCCGTCTCCTCGGCCTTCGCGAGGTTCAGCAGGACCGTCGGCGCCTCGAGATGTTTCGCGGCCCGCTCGAAGTTCACGATCGCGGACTTGAGCTGGCCCGCCGCCAGGTAGGCGGCTCCGAGGCCGTTGAGCCCGTCCATCCGCGTCGGATCGCGTTCGAGGGCCTCCCGGTACGCGCCGATCGCGTCCCGCGGCCGGCCGACGAGAAGGAGCGCGGTCCCGAGGTTGAGCCACGCGTCGACGTCCGCGTCGTCGAGCTTGAGCGCGCGCCGGAGGGCGTCGACCGCCGCCTTCCCGCGGCCCGCCTTCAGGAGCGTCGCGCCGAGACCCCTCCACGCGTCCGAGGCGTCCGGGTGCGCGGCCGTCGCGGCCTGCATCGCGCCGATCGCCTCGTCGAGCCAGCCGCCGCGCGCGAGGAAACCCGCCCGGAGCCCGAGAGCCCGGAGGTCGTCCGGCGTGCCGGCGAGGTACGCGTCGCACGCGCCGATCGCGCCGAGGAGGTCCCCGCGCGCGCCGAGCGCCTCCGCGCGGTGGAGGTGCGCGGCGGCGTCGCGCATCTGGGCCGCGCGGTCGAACGCCTTCGTCGCCTCGTCGACGTCGCCCGCCGCGAGCCGCGCGGCGCCGTACCCGACCCAGGGCGCGGGCGCGTCGAGCCGGATCACGTTCTCCCAAATCCGGGCGGCGGGCTCGGGGAAGCCGAGCCGGCCCAGGAGGGCCGCCACGTGCTCCGGAGCGGGACGCCACACCTCGCGCCGCGCGCGCCGGCGGACATGGTCGAGCACGCGCATCCGCACGACGCCGCTCCGCCCTTTCGGGTTCAGCTCCAGGTCCGCGCACATCCTTTGCAGGCCGGGCCAGTCCGCGTGCTCGACCTCCGCGATCGAGGGCAGGCTCAGAGGCTCACCTCCCGGCAGCGATCCGCGATCTCGCACTCCTTGCAGCCGGGGTCCTCCCGCTCCTGCATGCCGAAGCACTCGTACACGCCGCGGTACAGGTCGACCTTCGGCCGGAGGGCGTTCGCGCGACGCAGCCCGTCGCGCGCCTCCTCGAGGCCGGGGGCGAGCTCGAGGGCCCGCTCAAACGCCTTCGTCGCGAGGGTCGACTCGAGGAGGCCGAGGTGGGCAAGCCCCTTCGCGACCCACAGGAACGCGGCCTCGCGGAGCCGGATCGCGCGGTCCGCCCACAGGACGACCTCGCCATGGCGGCCGCGCCGTTGCAGGAGCAGGACGCGGTTCACGATCGCGTCGAAGAAGTCCGGGTCGAAGTGCAGGGCCTCCTCGAAGCACCGCGCCGCGCCGTCCTCGTCCCGGAGGCGGAGCAGGGCCGCGCCCTTGTTGTTCCACGCGGGGGCGTGTTCGGCCCGCAGGGCGAGCGCTTCGTCGTAGCACGCGACGGCGGCCCGGAAGTCCTTCGTCTCGTGGAGCGCCGCGCCCTTGTTCACCCATGCCTCGACGAACCGGGGATGCAGCTTCAGGAGGGCGTCGTACGCCTCGACCTCCTCCCTGAGCCGGCCGAGGCCGTGGAGGGTCGCCGCGAGCGCCATCCACCCCTCCTGCGACTCCCCGTTCGCACGGAGCGCCTGCGCGAAGCTCTGCAGCGCAGCGTCGTCGTCCTTCATCCGGCGCAGGACGGAGCCGCGGGCGAGCCACGCCGCGTCGTACTCCGGCTTGAGCTTGAGGGCGAAGTTGAACCGTTCGAGGGCCTCGTCGAGCCGACCCGCGTCGAGGGCGCGCATCCCCGCCCGCATCGCGTCCTCGAGGCGGTCGACGCTCGGGAGGAACCGGTCCTTCGTGTCGTCCGCGGATCCGATCACGGCGCCTTCCCCCGCTCCACGCGGCGCAGGACGGCCGCACGCCACCGGGACGCCATCTCGTGGCCCGGCTCGAGGCGCAGGGCTTCGTCGTACGCCGCGAGGGCGTCCTCGTCCCGCCCGAGGTTCTGGAGGGCGACGCCCTTCCCCGTCCACGCGTCCGCGTTGTCGGGCTCCTTCGCGATCGCGTCCTCGTAGCGGACGAGCGCCATGTGCGCGTCGCCGCCCTCGAGGGCGAGCTCCGCGAGCTGGAGGATCGCCTGCACGTCGTCCCGCGCGGAGTCGACGGACTCCAGGAACGACTTGAACTCCGCCGTGAGATCCTCGTCGGCCTCGCGCTCCGTCGCGAGCTCCTCCTCCATCCCGGCAAGGGCCTCGTCCGCGGACGCCTCCTCGGCCTAGGGGCGCGGAACCTCGCGACGCGCGAGCCGCTCCCGCAGGGTCAGGTACGCCGGGTGGGCCGTGTTCCGATCCCCGACCGCGTCGACGGCCCTCGCGGCCTCGTTCCATTGTCCCAGGGCGAGGTGGCACTCCGCCTTCCCGATCCACGCCTCGAGCCGGTCCGGGTCGAACGACAGGGCGCGGTCGAAGCACTCGAGGGCCTCCGTCGCGCGGCCGTGGGGCACGAGGGCCCGACCCTTCGCGACCCACGCGTCGACGCCCTCCCACTCGAGCGCAATCGCGCGGTTGTAGAACTGGACCGCCGCCCCCCAGCGGCCCTTGCGCTCGAGGAGCTGGCCCCTCCGGAGGAGGATCGCGGCGTTCTGCGGGTCCTTCCCCAGGACCCGGCTGAAGAAGCCTTCCGCCGCGTCGACGTCCCCGAGGTCCATGAGGGAGTCGCCGTACGCGAGCGTCGCGCGCTGGTTCGACGGGTCCACGTCGAGGACCGCCTGGAGCAGCACGACGGCGTCGTTCGTGCGCCCGTCCCGCCGGAGCTCCTCCGCCTTCAGGATCAGGTCGCCGGACTTCGAGGGGTCCACGCGGAGCCCCTCGCGCAGGCTGTCGAGGGCGTCCGCAAGGCGGCCCGTGCCGAACAGCAGGTTCGCCCGCTCGAACCACGCCTGACGGTTCCTGCGGTCGAGGTCGAGGACGCGGGTGTAGCAATGGAGGGCCTCCTCCGGTCGGTCGAGGAGGATCAGGAGCTCCGCCTTGTCGAACCACAGGGAGGTCTCCTGAGGACGTTCGCGGAGGAGCGCGTTGTAGCAGGCCAGGGCGCCCTCGAAATCGCCTTCCTCCATGAACGCCTGGGCCTCCTCGCGCAGCTCGATCGCGCGGTCCTCCTGCTCGACCTCGCCGGGCACGAGCCGGAAGCGGATCGCGCGGGCGAGCGCCTCCGTGACGTCGTGGCACTGGGCGAGCGCCTTGACGTCCGCGGCCTCGAGGCTCTTCAGGTCCGGGAACGCGGTGGCGACGACGTCGGCCACGTCCTCCGTCATGCCGGGGACCGTGCCGAGGAAACGCAGGACGTCCCGCCGGGAGGCGTCCTTCTCCACGCCAACGAGTCGCTCCGTCACGTCGCGGGCCTGCCGGTCGACGGCCTCCGCCTTCGCGGCGATGGCCACCTCGCGCTCCGCCAGGGCGCGCTCCTTCTCCTCGAAGTCCGACGTGCGCGTTCGGACCCAGGCCTCCATCTCCGCGCGCTCCCGCTCGAGGGTCCTCCGGGCCCCGTCCACGGCGTCGCGTTCGTCAGGGAATCCGCGTGCGGGCGGCGGCTCCGGCGTCGGCTCGGGGTGCTGAACGGGTGGCTCGGCGGACCCGGGCGGGGGCGGGGCCTCCTCCGGGGCGGAGAGCGGCCTCCCCGCCTCGGGTTCCACGAAGGCGGAGGCGGGCGTCGCCTCGGCCGGGGGTTCCGCGGCTGCGGCCTGCGGGCGCTCGATCGGCGTACCTTCCGGCGACGGGACCTCCGCGGGCGGGGCCTGCGTGGGCGGTTCTTCCGCCACCTCCGCGACGCCCTCCGCTCGCGCCTCGCTCGCCGGCGGCTCGAGGATCGCCGCCCGCAGCCGGTACTCCGCCGCGAGG
>JBQTHW010000016.1:0-6509 GCA_052389495.1 Methanobacteriota archaeon
GACGGAAGGATAATCGGGCAAGCTGAGGACGACACCCTGCGTTGTCTCGACCGTCAGGCTGCTCATGTCGCGGGCCGGGAGTCGGGTCGCGTAGATCCCGGGGCAGGAGTCCACTTGAGAAGCTCCCTCAGAGGCCATCGTCGGGCCGGTCGGCGAAAGGAGAACCGCCAGGCCGGCCGTCAGGACCGCCACGACCACCGCACCCGTCCGGGTGCTCCCGCGAGGGTCGTGGGCCGCGTGGGCTCGAGGGGCGCTCCATTGGGAGCCTGTGGTTGTCGCGAGCGTCACCTTTCGTCTCCCCACCGCGATATCCACCCCTACGCGACGCACTGCGTCGAAGTCACGGCGGTGTAGTCCGGGGGCGTTACCGCGATGTCCGCAATCCCTGCCGCTGAGGCGGCCAGGGACGGAGTGAGCGCCGTGATCGTCGCGTTCGGGCTCGCCACGGATACACTCCTGGCTGCCCCGATCCCCGAGGGGCAGCTGGACCCCACGAGGCCATTTCCGTCGAGCCGCAGGACCCAGGCGTCCGCCGAGCCCGCCCCGAATCCGTAGGTCTGTCCAGCCATGACGTATCCGCCGTCCGTAGTCTGTTGCACGGAGCTGCCCCACTCCGCCAGGATCTGCGTCGTAGGAACGCCGTACGTTCGCATCCAAACCAGATTCCCGTCCCCGTCCACCCGAAGGAGGTACGCGTCCCGGTCTTCCCTGATGCTGCTTCCACCTTTCCCTCCGTGGCTGACGCTCACCGTCAACCCTCCTGACGCGACGAACCCACCGTCCGACGTCGCCGCGAGGCCCCACACGCTCCCGCTTCCGTAGGTCCTCTTCCACGTCAGGCTTCCCGTCGCGTCAAACCTTGCGAGGAAGACGCCCCCGAGCTCTCCTCCCGCGAGGAAACCGCCATCCGGCGTCGGAACGGCCGTCCAGAACCGGGAGGCGGTTTTCGCGTCGATGCGCCGTGACCAGAGCAGGCTCCCCTGGCCGTCGAGCTTCACGGCCACCGCGTTGTAGCCGGGGAACGGAGTTCCCAGGGAGACGTGACCCACGGCGAGGTAGCCGCCATCCGAAGTCGGAGCGACGAGTCGGGCGAGGGCTCCCGAACCCACCGCCACGGCCCGTTCCCACTGGACGGCGCCATTGGAGTCGAGCTTCACGATCCAGAAGTCGTCGCCGGCTCCAAACGACGCGGTTCCGCCTCCGACGACGAACCCTCCGTCGGCCGTCACCGCCACGGAGTGGAACCCGTCGCGAGACGCGCCTCCATAGATCTTCTTCCAGAGAACGCTCCCTACCGCGTCCAACCGAATGACTTGGCCGTCCTGATTTGCGGCGGCATTGTGTCCCACGAGGACGTACCCTCCGTCCGGGAGCACTTCGAGCGTATCCCTGGGCCAGCCCACGGAGCCGGTCCCGAAGTCCTTCTGCCAGGTCAGGGTACCCCCGGGGTCGAGCTTGAACAGCCAATCGCCGCTGTTCGCATGCGCGGCCACAACAAACCCGCCATCGGGAGTCTGCCGGACTGCGGTCGCCTGCTCGTAGGCCGTTGTCCCGTACGCCTTCGACCAGCCGCTAGAAGTCGAGGAGATGGAGGTCGAGCCGGGCGCCTCGTCGGCGGCGCGCGTCGACGCCGGCGCTAGGATCAATCCTGTGAATGCGAGTGCGATGCCGAGGGCGAAGAACGAGCGGAGAGGAGTCCTCCCGAGACCGGCCCTTGTGGCCTTTGCGGAAGAGGGCCTCGCCGATTCCGACGGACCCCGTTCTCGTCGCCCCAGCTCCGGTTCCCACACCCGTCGCCGGGCGTTCCCCGGCAACTCCACTCGCGCCGCGTTCATGCGGTCGACAACGGCGCGTGATGGCAAGAAGCGCTTCTGTCGGTCCCTCCCGCGGCATGTCAGAAGACCTTTAAGTAGCCCTCAACCCGCTGGCGATCCGCTGATGCGGATCTTCGATCCGCGACTCTTGCGACTCCTGAGTTTCCTCATGCGCCGGCAGGCCTGGCTCACGCCCGAGGAGATCGCGCGGGAGTTCCGCCTCGACGGATCGAAGCCGACCGCGCGGACGATCCACCGCTGGTTCCGCTTCCTGCGGGACAAGGGCGATTTCTATTACTATCCCTGTCCGCGCGCCAACGTCCTGGGGCTCCAGGATGTGCTCGTCCGGATGCGAAACCTCCGGACTCGTTGAGATGAATGGCGGTCGAGAGGAGAACAGGCCGCGCCGCGATTCGATCCATGAAGTCGCCTTCCTTCTGACAACCGCAATCCGCCTTGTGGACAACAAACGCAAGTGACAATTGGCATACGCGCAGTGTCACTTGCGCTCTAAGGCAATGGAGAACCATGGCCACCTGCCTTGTGCTTTTTCCGATCCGCACATTCTGACACCTGCATTCTTCATGCGGTCGCAAGTCTGCCTCAGCCAGCGTAGCGCAAGTGAGAGTCGCGGCTCCTCCGCACGACACCTCATCGCAGGGTAACGCAGGCAGTTGCCAGGCGCAACGAAATCGTGCGCGAACGGGTCGCTGTCTTCTGCAATACCGGCTGTCAGGGCTTGTGAATCACGATGCTTCCCGAAGCGATGGTCGCCGTAGCCTCTGCGAAGTCGTCCGATCCGCTTTGATTGTCATACACGACCTCACCCGTCACCTTGTCCCATATCTTGATGCGGAACTTGTCCATGCCTCCGCCGCCGGCGAGGGCGCCATCAATAACGGTCAGGAGGAAGCCATAGTCTCCGAGGCCGTTGATTCTCCCGCTGCCCTTGTACTGCGCACGCGCACTGGAGACTACGAGCCATTCGTACGAAGTGCTATGGAAGTTCAAGTCTGCGGCCCGGAACTGGAACTCCGTCTCTCCACTCGGGACGTCGGCCCCTTTCTGGTATCTCGACACGAATCCGAAGGTGGCCCTCCCGGCGAGAGCGGGACTCAAGGCGTAGGCTCCTGCGGGTGAGTTGATCCAGCCGCCTCCCGTCACGAACCCTGCTGTTTCATCGAAGATGACCACAAAGGCGGTGATTTCCCCCACCCTGTCCGTGGTACCCACGCCGCCATCGTCATCGATCACTTCGAGGGCGATCTGGTAGACCCCTGCGGCCGCGAACGGGACCGTGTCGGTGACCGTCCCACTGTCGTCCCCCTCGGTCACCGTGCCCGAGACAGTCGCAGAGTCGATGAGCCATCTCGCGCTGTGTGTGTCCGCGAGTCCCGCGTCCGTGAACGTGCCCGAGAAGGTGATCGGCGTGCCGACGGCGAAGACTGACCCGGGGGCGGGTGCCGTGATCGAGACGACGGGCGGAAGATTGAGGACAGTGATCGCGATCGAGTCTTCGGTGCATCCTCCGTCGTCGTCGCACGCGGTCACGGTCGCGAGGAACATCCCGTTGTCCCGATAGGTGTGCGTACTGGCGTCCGACTCGTCCCGTGGACCCACGTTCGTGCTCTCGGGGGGATCCGGTTCAGGTCCCAGAGGGTAGGCCCTTGTCTCCACCGTTCCGTCCTTCCAGTCGATGGAAACGAGAAGGTCGTCACTCCCGGGATCGACGATGGTGTACGAGAGCGTGAGGGTTTGCCCCTCGGCGACGTCGACCGGGCTTGCCTCGAGAGTCACGGAAGGGGGCACGTTCGTCACTGTCACGCTTGTGGTGCTCTCCGCCTCGAGGAGTCCATCGCTCACGACGATCCGAGCGCTGCCCCCGTGATCGTCACCCCACGTGAACGCAGCCGCGCTCGTCGGGCCGACGAAATCGAAGTTGCCATCGGCGTCGACGTCGAAGGAATACGTGAGCGCATCGCCATCCGGATCCGAAGCGGCGACCGCGAACGCGACCGGGGATCCCTCAGTCGCAGGCGACGCGTTGAACGAGGAGATAGTCGGATTCGTGTTACGGCACTTCCCCAAGCCCCCAGCCTTGAAGAGTGCGTCGATCTCGGAGATGGCCAGAGCGCGGTGGAGGATCTCGACCTCGTCGATGCGACCGTGCATGAAGAACTGTTCAAGCGCTCCCACGGCGCTTTCAGCCTGGCCGATGGTCAGGGGCGCGTTGGCGTTCGGGATGATATCCGCGCTCCCCTGCGACGAGAGGAGAGCCCCGTCGACATAGATTCGGAAGGTGCCCGAAGTCCTGGTCAAGACGAGGTGATACCATCGGTTCAGGATCGGCGAGAACGAGCCCTGGGCGAGGAACTTGGGCCCTAGGGTCGGGCTGTGGAGGGCAACGTAGAGGAAACCTCCTCCGAGGGCGAAGAACCACTTGTTCGTGATTCCCGGGCCCTCATCGTTCCCGATCAGTACGGCTGCAGGGTGGGTGACCGTGCTCGGCTTCACGGAGTCAAAGTTTGCCCACAGATCGACCGTGAAGTCCTGGGCGCCAAAGGCCCACAGCTCGCTGTCCGGGACCTCCACGAAATCGTCCACTCCGTCGAAACTGAAGGCCAAGCCGACGTGGCCCGGCGCCGAAGAGGTGGCCCCGTTCCGCAGTAGACCGTGGTTTGAGCTGATGATATCATTGGCGTTTCCATCTCCAGGCCACCAGGCGACCAGCCCGGACGGAGGCGGTGCGCATCCGATGCTCGGTTTGCACTTGCCCGCTTCCCCGGCGTCGAAGATGCTTTGGATTTCATCCGAAGCGAGAGCACGACCGAAGATCTCCATTTCGTCGATCCGCCCGTCGAGGAACCCCAACCCCTCCGCCTGGCCAAAGGTCAGGCGGGCGTTGGCGTTGGGGGCGGGCCGGGTATCCGTGCGGGAACCGATCGCGATTCCATCCGCGTAGAATGTGTACGTGTCCATGGAGCGCGTCAGGGCGAAGTGGTGCCACTGGCCTGGAATCGGCGAAAAGGGTACGGGACCCAGGAAGGCAGCTCCCAACGAAGGAGAGTTGGTGAGGAACCACAGCCCGCCCTCGGCATAGAAGAAGACCCACTTGTTCGTGTTTCCGCCGCCTTCGTCGTGGCCGATGAAAACGTTTGGAAGGGTCCCCGCGGCACCTCCTTTGACCACGTCGAAGTTCACCCAGAGATCGATCGTGAAGGGGTTGGTGCCGAATCCCCAGACGTCGGCATCGGCGATCTGTACAAAGTCGTTCGATCCGTCCAGGCGGAACGCTTGCCCGACCTTTCCAAGGTCGAAGCTCGCGCCGTTCGCGAGGATTCCGTTGCGTGCGCCGGCGATGTCCGCCGCATGGTCATCCCCTGGCCACCAGCCCACTAGGCCAGACGGTGGAGGAACGCATGTCGATTGGGACGCAGTGGCCGGGGTGGCCGGGACAAACAGAAACGTAATCAGCACAAGGACCAGGGTCCCGCCGGCTCCGCGCCGGGTTCTCCTTCGCGGCGAACGGGAGCGGGCCGAGGGTCCTCCAGGCCCCAGCGCCTTTCGGCCGGTCGCTCCCTCTTCTGGGATTTCACCCCTCGGGTATCCTGCGGAAGCCATTTCCGAACCTCCGGACGCCGCAGGGACGTTCGAATGCAAGAAGGGCTTCTGACGGCCCACCGACAGAGTTGTCAGAAGGGGCTTAATTAGGCCGGAGGACGCTCACGGGCCGATGATGCGGATCTTCGATCCGCGACTCTTGCGACTCCTGAGTTTCCTCATGCGTCGGCAGGCCTGGCTCACGCCCGAGGAGATTGCGCGGGAGTTCCGCCTCAACGGATCGAAGCCCACCGCGCGGACGATCCATCGCTGGTTCCGTTTCCTGCGGGAGCAGGGCGACCTCAAGTACTATCCTTATCCACGCGCAAATGTCCTCGGCCTCCAGGACGTCCTCGTCCGGATGCGCAACCTCCGGAATCCCGACGTCGCCAGCATCCTGCCTTTCGCCTCCTCCTTCAACGTCGAGGTCGAGCTGGGTCGCGGGGACTCCGTCGTCAGCCAGGCCTACTGGGTCCCGGGCGAGGCGATACGCGACTTTCAGGGTTTCTGGCGAGCGGCTCGGGACCTCGGCCTCGTCGGCGAGGTGGACCTCCTCCGCTCGCGGAACACGCACTACATCTACTCGCCGTTCCAGGAGGTGATCACGGAAGATGGTGCGGCGGAGCTCCGTGGCTCCGTGGACAACCGCTACTTCGAGGCTCGCATCAAACGCGACCTGCACCGGGAGTTTCACGTTCGCATAGGGGACCGGATAGCGAAGTCTCCGCTCGTCATTCCGATCGTCGTGGAGCACATATGGGCCCACTGCTCCTCGAGGCAGGTCTGGCAAGGCATCAAGTCGAAAGGAGAGGCACGCATCCTCGCGTACTCGAAGGGCCTACCCCAACGAGCGTTTCAGAAGCCGGGGACAGCACTCCGACTCCTGCAGCAACAATGGACCGATCTCGTGCGGAACTTCGAGGATGTCTTCCTCCAGCCCCGCATCTCGTTCGATTGGACCGGGCTGCGAAACACGATGTTCGTCGGCGTGCTCGTCAAGCCCGGCTCCCCGGAGAAGGCCGCAGAGCTCGCCGTCCGCATGTCGGAACGGGCGATCAGCACGGCCCTGAAGGTGGGGGTCGAATTCGAGGAGCG
>JBQTHW010000017.1:0-1528 GCA_052389495.1 Methanobacteriota archaeon
ACGGGTACGTCGAGCGCCCGGTCCGGGCCCCGCGACATCCTGAAGCAGCGGACGCCCAGGGGTGGAGCGATGCCACAACTCCGCATCGTCCTCGTCGCACCGAAAATCGAAGGGAACATCGGCGCGGTCGCACGGGCGATGCGGAATTTCGACGTGACGGACTTGGTCCTCGTCAGACCTTGCGCGGTCGGCGAGGAGGCCCGGCGGCGGGCGATGCACGGAGCCTCCGTGCTTGCGGCGGCACAGACCGTCGCGGAGCTCACGGCGGCGGTCACGGACGCGGACCTTGTCGTGGGGACTTCCGGTATCGAGACGGAAAGCGAGAAGAAGTTCGCTAGAATCGCGATGTCGCCTCGGGATCTCGCCGCGCGTGTCTCGTCCCTGGACGGAATCGTGGCGCTGGTTTTCGGGCGGGAGGATTTCGGGCTCCTTGATGACGAGCTGCACGTCTGCGATCTCTTGGTCACCGTCCCGGCCTCGCGCGACTATCCAATCCTGAACCTCTCGCACGCGGCGACCGTCGTCCTCTACGAGATGTTCACTTCCCAATCGAACCGAAAGCGACCGCGCAAAGCGTCCGCCTTGGAGAAGGAGAAGCTGCACGATGCGTTCGAGGCTCTCCTCGACGCGACGACGTACCCTCCCCACAAACGCACCCGGACGAAGGTCATGTTCCGACGGCTCGTCGGCCGCGCGGTTCCGAGCAAGTGGGAGTTCCACGCCCTCATGGGCGTGTTCCAGCGGGCCACGCAGCGCATCCGGCGACTCGAAGGGAAGCCGTAGCGGGACGCCCAACGGGGTCGGACGGCTGTCTCGACCGACCGGTGCGTCCTCCGCGCGTCGATGCGCGGGCTATTTCGCGACGCCGATGCCGAGGGCGCGGTCCGTCTTCTCGATGCTCCTCCGCCCGTCCTGCTCGAGCTCGAGCAACGCGCGGATGGCATCGACGTTTTCCGGCACGACGTCGGACTCCTGGTGGACCGCCTGGAAGTAGTACAGCCGGCTCCCGTCGACGAGGTGCACGCCGTCCTGCCAGACCGCGACCTCGTACAGGTCCGCGCGGTTCCTCGAGAGGTCGCGGGCAATCTCCATGATCTGCGCGGTCGACTTCACCCCGTCCGCCCCGGAAACGAGGGTCACGCGCGGCGTCTGCCGCCAGACGTCGACGACGCCGGCCGCGTCGGAGGACTTCGCGAGGTCGACGGCGACCGCGTGGACGTGCATGATTGTCGTGGGAACTTTCACCGCAATCGTGTGGATGTCGAGGTTCGGAAGGACGCTCTGCACGTCGGGGCCGTGGTGGCTCGGCATCTCGAGCTCCGGCTCGATCGCGTTGAGCGGGCCTTTCTTCGAGTCGCTCGGGTCCGTCGCGCGGCGGACCATGAGGGCCAGCACGCGCTCCACGCCGACGTGGACGTCGAGCGGATACAGGGTCCGGATGAGCCCCGTCGTGTTGCACGACGGCACGCGGACGAACGTCGCTCCGACGCAGTCCGCGTAGTTCGCCGCCGCGTTGAACGACAGGTTC
>JBQTHW010000018.1:0-2376 GCA_052389495.1 Methanobacteriota archaeon
TCCCGCCGGTAGCGGGACTTCGACAGCTCGAGGTCCTTGAACCGCAGGATCCCGAAGTGGACGAAGTGCGGGCGCCGGGCGACGCCGAGCCGGTCCCAGATCCACGTTTGCATGAGGTCCTCCAACACGAGGTCCTTCCCGCGGATCACGTGCGTCACCCCGAGGAGATGGTCGTCGACGGCCCAGGAGAACTCGAGGAGGGGCCACACGCGATACCTCGAACCGACGCGTGGGTGCTCCCGCTCCGCGATCCGGAACAGGACGCGGTCCCGGAACGCAGGGTTCGGGTGGGCCATGTCCGTCCGGAGGCGCAGGACCGCCTCCCCCTCGCGGTACTCGCCGGACAGCATCGCCTTCCACATCGCGATCGTCTCGTCCGCCTCCTGGGTGCGGTGCGCGCACGCCGTCCCGCCCTCGCGGTTCTTCCGCAGGCTTGCCGCGTCGCACGTGCACACGTACGCGTCGCCGGAGCCGATGAGCTTCTCCGCCCACTCGTAGTGCGTCGGGATGCGGTCGCTCTTGTACACGACGTCGTGGTACTCGACGCCGGCCCAGTCGAGCCCCTCCTTGACCTGGTCGTACGCCTCCGGGAGGAGCGGCTTCTCCTCCGAGCCGATCGTGTCGTCGAATACGAGGAGGAGGCGGCCGCGGTACCGCTTCGCGTACGCGTCGTTGAGGAGGAACGCCCGCGCGTTGCCGAGGTGCAGCGGCCCGCTCGGATACGGTGCGAGACGCAGGACGACACGTCCCTCGACGGCGTCTGGGAGGGGCGGAAGCTCCCTCGGCCCGACGTCCACGCGCGGGCGCTCGAGGAGCTCCGGCGCGATCGAGGCGAGCTCCTCCCGCTGCGCGTCGTGCGAGAGGCGGTTCACGTCCGCGACGAGACGCTCGACGTCCGCCCGAAGCTCGCGCGCCTTCGGACGGAGGGACGCGTCCTCCGCGAGGATCTTCCCCAGGACGGCCTTCGCGTCCGCGTGACCCCCATGGAGGACCGCGTTCTGCAGCGCATACTTCCGGGCGGACTCGGGGACCATCGGCCGTCGGAACCCTCTCGGGTTATAAAGACTGTGGCGCGTTCGCGCGCCGACGGCAAAGTTGATGGGCTCGTCGCCCGCTTGATTCCGTCGTGGGTCGGAGGTCCGGGTTCGCCCTACGCCGTTCGGGCGTGGCGCTCGCCGCGCTGGCGATCGTGCTGAGCCTGTTCGCGATCGGCGCGGCCGTGCCGGTGCCGCCCCAGGCGGTCCTCGAGGTCGACGACCGCACGCCGTTCGTCGGCGAGACGGTGCGATTCGACGCGTCCGCGAGCGTCGGGCACGACGAAGGGAACGGGCGGATCGTCGCGTATCGTTTCGAGTTCGGCGACGGCGCGGGGACCGCGTGGCAGTCCGCACCGCACGCGCAGTACGCCTACACGGGCGCGGGCGCGAAGGTCGCGCAGGTCACGGCACGCGACGGCCGCGGCCTCGAGGGCTCCGCGACGCTGGCGCTCGACGTCCGGTCGACGCCGCCGACGACGGGCGAGGCGCCCGACCTGACGCCGCTCGGCGCGAGCACCCGACCTCTGCGGCCCGCGCTCGACGAGGTCGTGACGGTCGCCGTGGCGGTCTACAACCGCGGCGGGAGCGCCGCGGCGGCGGCGTCCGTCGACGTCACGGACGTCCGGCCCGGCGTGGGTCCCGTTCTCGTCGACACGATCCGCCTCTCGGAGCCGCTCGAGCCGAACGCGACGGTCCTCCTGTTCTCCGACCCGTTCGTGGCCGTCGGGCTCGGGACGCACACGATCGTCGTCGCCGTGCGGGACGTCCAGCCCGACGAGTCCTTCACGGACGACAACGACGCGAGGATCACGATGGTCGTCACCGCGCCGGGCGAGGATGGCAGGACACCACGAGACTCGCCATTCGTGGACCCGCTTGTCCTCCTGCTCCTGACGGCGGCCGTCGCGGCGTTCTTCGGCGCCCTCGCGGTCCTCTCCCGGCCTCGCAACGGGGGACGCCCCGGGCCGTCGTCCGCGGAGCCTCCCGGGACGGAGCCGCCCCCGCCCTGGCCTCCCTGAGGCCGTCGCCCTCGCCGCACGGGCGTAACCGCTAAGACCGGAACCCGCCTTCGCCGGTCAAGGTGGCGCATGGCCCTACGCGCGTGGCTCAAGACGTTTTCGAAGGATCTCGTCACGATCCGAGAGCGGACGAGTCGGGATTCCGCGTGCACCCGCATCCGGCCCAAGCATCCCCCCGCTCCGGTGCACTTCCCCGACCTCGAGGGCTTCGAAGCGACCGGCAACCTCTGGTCGACACGGGACCGCGTTGCGGCGGCGCTCGGGATCTCGAGGACCGATCTCCTTCCCAGAATCCTCGACGCACAGACCCACCCGAGGGA
>JBQTHW010000019.1:0-7186 GCA_052389495.1 Methanobacteriota archaeon
TGGTCCCGGTATGCCGCGTTGCCCCAGTAGAACATCCTCGTGAGCAAGTTGCCCGTCCCCCACGCGACGTTGTGAATCGTGACGTGCGTCGTCCCGTCCGCGTCAACGGTCGCGGCGACCTCGGTAAATGCCGGATCCCAGAACCACTCGTACGCGTTGTAGATGTCGTAGACACCGACATCGATCGGGCTGCCGCCCATCGCCAGGAACCAAGCCTGGACGTCCGCTTCGGCGCGGCCATATCCCGTGCACGTGGGATCCGTGTTCGCATCCCACCACGCCTGCGCGGCGGTGGCGTCGAGCGCGTCCACGTCGAAGACTCGACGGGATTCCATGAGATCCATCGTCAGGTCGATCTCCGAACGGATGTGGTATCCATCAAGGACGGTACGGCTGATCGAGCAGCCTCTGGCCTCAAGCGCGTCCGCCGTGGCGGTGTCGAGGAAGTCCATGGACCAATCGAAGTAGAGGCGGCTCCCGGGGGGCTGGCTCGCATTGAGGACGGGCAAGAAGACGGGCTCCGCGAGCGTGTAGCCAGGCACGGCGACGCCCGTCGCGCGCAGACGGTAGGGAGCGTTGATCGAGGGAGCGTTGTCCGGACTGCTCCAACCCCGGCCTTCCGGGAGGTCCGACCAGTGCGTGTACGGGTACGACGCAACGTCTTGGACGCTCGCGTCGGAAGGGGTGCAGACTCCGTTCGCGATCCCGATCGACGTATAGCACTCCGATCCGACCTGGAGCTCCCCGTAGACGGCCGCCCGATAGTCCCACCACTCTCCGAACGGCACGGCGAAGAAGTCCCAGAACTCGAAGTCAAGGGTTGTGTTGGCGACGGACACGAATCGCGTCGCGGTGCCCTCCTGGCCGGCCGCGTCCGTGACGCGCAGTCGGACCGCGTATCGCCCCGGCACGGCGTAGTCGAAGGCGGCCTCGACCCCCGAGGCGTCGACGGTGCCATCGTCTTCAAAATCCCACGTGTACGCTTGGATCTCGTCATCGGGGTCCGTGGACGCGCCCGCGTCAACGTCGACGTGCATGAGCGCGCGCACGATGTCGAACTTGGCCATCGGCTGCGTGGAGGGCGGCGGACCAAGGCCTCCAAGAAGCAGGAGGGTGGCACCGACGCCGGCTACAACGACCGCGGCGCCGACGAGCAGAACAAGGAGTCTCCGCGAGCGGGACCATCGCGGATGCTGCGCGCTCGCTGAGGACGCACCCGTACCCATCGTGCTCCCCGTCCAGCCCCGGAAGGCGGGACACGTGCATAAAGACGCCCCAATCACCGGGACCGGCCACCTCCGGCGAGGGATGGAGGACCCGGGACGTGCAAAAGCTCACGAAGCCGCGCTCCTTCCCGATTCGCGATGGCGGAAGGGATTCGGTTCAGCATCCGGCCCCTCGGCCGCGTCGATCCGACCGCGCGGTTCCGAGCCTTGGCAGGCCGACGCATGCCGTTCTACCTCGACTCGTCCCTCCGTGATCCGGAGCTCGCGCGCTACTCCTTCCTCGGCGCCGATCCCGTCGGGTGGTTCCGGAGCCGCGGATCGCATGCCGGGTTCGCGACGCCGTGGGGGGAGGAGGCACGCCGAGGGGACCCCCTGGAGGCCCTCCGCGGCTTCCTCGACCTACTCCCGCGGGGACGCCTCGGACGACCCCCGTATCCGTTCGTCGGAGGGCTCGTCGGCTACGCGTCGTACGACCTCGGACGGAGCCTCGAACGGATCCCGGGCCGCAAGGCCGCGGACCTCGACGTGCCGGACCTTCATTTCGCGATCTACCCGGACATCCTCCTCGTGGACCACCTCTGGGGCGAGGCGTTCTCCGTCCGCACGCGCACGCGCCTCGACGTCGACCCGCCGCCGAGTCCGGACGACCTCCGGGTGCCCGCCGAACCGCGCCCGATCGAGCCGCTCGACCCCGAGGACTACGTCCGCACGATTGCGCAAGCGAAGGAGGCGATCGCGGACGGCGAGATCTTCCAGGTCAACCTCTCGCATCGCGTCGCCCTCCCGATCCGCGGCAGTCCTCGGGAGGCGTACGAACGGCTGCGAACCCGCACCCCTTCACCGTTCGGCGCCTACCTCGACGCGGGGGACCACCACGTCCTGAGCGCGAGCCCCGAGCGGTTCCTCCGGGTCCGCGGCCGGGACGTCGAGACGAGGCCGATCAAGGGGACGCGCCCCCGTGGCGCCACGCCGGCCGAGGACCGCCGCCTCGCGGCCGAGCTCCTCGGGAGCGAGAAGGACGCCGCGGAGAACGTGATGATCGTCGACCTCGAGCGGAACGACCTCGGCAAGGTCTGCGAGTTCGGGAGCGTCCACGTGCCGGTCCTCCGATCCCTGCGCACCCTCCCGACCGTCCACCATCTCGAGTCCGTCGTCCGCGGCCGCCTCCGCGAGAACGTGAGGTTCCCGGACCTGTTGCGCGCGACGTTCCCCGGCGGCTCCATCACGGGCGCCCCGAAGCCGCGTGCGATGGAGATCATCGAGCGCCTCGAGCCCCACCGCCGCGGCGTGTACACCGGCGCGATCGGCTACGTCTCCTGGGACCGCTCCGTCGACTGGAACGTTGCGATCCGCACGGCGACGATCGTCGGCGGGACCGCGCACTTCGCGGTCGGCGGGGGCATCGTCGCGGACTCCGACCCGCGCGCGGAGTACCGGGAGACCCTCGACAAGCTGCGCGGCCACGCGGAAGCCCTGACCGCGAGTCGCGTGGAGGTGACCGCGGACGGACTTCGCGTGGCTTGACGGGGAGCTCGTGCGGGCGAAGGATGCACGCGTGCCCCTCGCCGATCGAGGTCTCCTGTACGGCGACGGAGTCTTCGAGACCGTTCGCATCCACGGCGGCGCGCCGTTCCGCCTCGACCGCCACCTGGACCGGCTCGTCCGGGGCTTGAGGACCCTTCGGATCGAGGCGCCCGCCCGCCTCACGGACATCGGCAAGGGAGCGCGGGCCCTCGTCGCGGCGTGCGGGATGACGGAAGGCCTCCTCCGAATCACCGTGACGGCGGCGGACGGGGACCCCCCGGCCCGCACGTCAATCGTCCCGCGCGATCTCCCGAGCCGTTCGGCGGACGTCTCGCTCCACGTCGTCGAGTGCGTGCGCCGCACGCCCGGGCCGCTGAGCGCATGCAAGACGATCTCCCGCGCGCTCGAGAGCGCAGCCCTCCGGGAGGCCCGGGCCCACGGCGCGTTCGACGGCGTGATCCTCAACGACGCCGGCCGGGTCGCCGAGACGACGTCGCGCAACCTGTTCCTCGTCCATGGCGGAGGGCTCGTGACGCCCCCGGCCTCCGAGGGGGCGCTGGAGGGCGTCACCCGCGGAGCCGTCCTCGAGCTCGCCGGCAAGCTCGGCGTCCCGACGAGGGAAGCGCCCGTGCCGCGAGAGGCGCTCGAACGCGCGGACGAGGTCGTCCTGACGGGGAGCGGGGTCGGCGTGCTGGCGGTCCGACGGGTCGGGTCGCACGCCTGGGCCCGCGTGCCGGGCCCCACCGCGGCCTCCCTCGCGGCGGCGTACCGAGAGCTGCTCAACGCGGACGCGCGCTGGTGACGCGTGGGTGCCGAGCGGCCTAGGGGTGACGGCGGGCGACCCCGCCGAGCGCGTTGGCCGTCTGGATCTGCCCGCGGATCTCGCCACCGGGGTAGTCGCCGGCCGGGCCGGGGTCGTCCGCGACGCCGTCGCTCGTGTGCACGTTCACGTACGCGTTGCCGGACTGCATCGCGTCGACGAGCGCGGACATCGGCTGGCCTGCCAACGGCCCCACGAAGCTGGCTGCCGTGAACGTCCCTTGCGCGATGACGCCGTCCAGGCGACCTCCCGCGGGGGCCGCCGGTCCGTACAGGAATTGCACGACCGCCCCGTTCACGCCCGCCGGGGCGAGATGGATGTGCGACGCCACGACGTTCCAGATGTTCGCCACGATGAGCTGGTAGCGCATCGTCGACCCGTCCGGGGAGAGCGAGAACGTGGCGGCTCCCCAGGCGAGGGTCTCCGTGGCCGGCACCTCCTGCGCGCCGCTGAGCACGGCGAACCAGTGGAGCGGCACGGTGTCCGGGAGCGTGAGCGCGGCCGCCGACGAGGCGACCGTCACGCTCGTGATTGCAACGACTAGCCAGAGGACTCGACGGGACATCACAGGTTCCCCTCCTGACGCCGCATAGCCGGAGTCCGCCTTAACGCTTTCCTGCTCTCAGTCTCCAGGGTAGATTTGTCCACGGATCTCGCCCCCGCCGTAGGCGCTCGTGTGCACGTTCACGTACGCGCCGCCCGCGTTCATCGCGGCAATCAAGTCTGAGAACGGCATCCCGCCCAGCGGCCCGACGAAGTCCGATGCGTCGAACGTTCCCGTCACGAGGACGCCGACGGACCGACCTTCAATCAGCATGGGCGGCGGAGCGGAGGGGTAGAGCCACACGACGACGCTCCCCGCGACCCCCGCGGGCCCCATGTGAATGTGGGCCATCAGGACGTCCTCGATGTTCACGACGTTGATGCGGTATCGGATCGTGGTGCCGACCTGCTGGAACCACGCGACGCCGTGGGCGTCCGTCTCGACGGCGGTCGGGGCCTCGTTCGCTCCCGAGAGATGCGCGATCCAGGCGGGCCGGTCCTCCGCGAGGGCGGATGCCGTCAGCGGCGCGCCGACGAGCGCCACGCCTACGAAGGCTATCCAAAGTGCACGGTGGTTCATGCCTGCTCCTCCGCGTCGGGAACGCGCGCGGTGCGCGATAACCGTTTCCCCAAATCCGCCGCGGTTCCCAGGAGTGAGAACGTTCAACCGCGCCGGACCGCCGCGAGCCGCTCCCGCGCGGACGCGCCCGCGGCCCAGGCGTTCTCGAAGATGTCCAGGTGCGCCTTCACGAAGTCCGGGCTGTTCGTCCACATCGCCGTCTCCGACTCGCCGCGGATCGTGCCCTCGTCCTGGATCAGGAAGGCGATCATCTCTCTCCGGTCGACGACGATGAAACGCCCGGCGTGCCAGTCGACGTGACGCAATGCGACGCGTTCCGCGACACGCGCCATGAGCGCCGCGTTCGCGGCCTGGACGTTCGCGATGAGCTTCGGCTTCACGCCGCGCCGCATCGCCTCCAGGAGGACCTCGTTGATCCCCGCGCGGTACGACCGCTGGAGGCCCTTCGTCGTCGTGAAGGCGAGCACCTCCTTCGTCGCGCCGCCGACGACCTGGCGGATCGCCTTGTAGATCTGCGAGCGACCCTTGATCACCTGGAGTCGGACGGACGGGCCGTCGCGGCCGCTGCGGGCGAGCCTGGGCCACGCATCGATCAGGCCGCGCCGCATCGCGTCGAGCCCGTCGAGCTCCGCCCGCTTCTCCTCGGCGGCCAGGTCGAACACCTCGTTAATCGCCCGGGCGGCGTACCGCTTCGGGCGGTCCAGGGTGACCTCGACGAGCCCGCGCGCCTCGAGGCCGTCCAATGCGCGGTATGTCTGGACGCGATTCACGCCCGTCGCCCGCGCGATCTCCCCCGCGGTCGCCACGCCGGCCCGGGCGAGGTTCACGAACACGACCGCCTCGTAGCGGCTGAAGCCCAGCTTCCCGAGGGTCTCCAACGCCTCCGCGATGCGCATGACCCGTGGACAAGGGGGTTCCGGCCTATTAACTACATTCGTAACACGCCGATGTTACAATCCTCAAGCGCGTCCCGTCCGGGTGCCGTCTGCGCGGTGTCGCACCGCGTGTTACAGGCCGAGGCGTCCGCCTTCCAGGGAAAGAAGAAAACGGAAAAAAAGGTGTTGGAGGTTTCCAGGGCCTTGACGCCGGGCTTACCGGGTCGAGGCAAGGCTCCAGATGCTTCCTGCGAGGAGGAGGAAGCCGGTTAGCAGCGATACCGTCGGGTCCGCTGCGGCGTCCGCCGCGATGCCGACCAATGCGAGGCCGGCGACGGCGGAAACGATGGAGCCGTTCTGGACGTTCTGTTTCGCCACGGAGTAGCCGATCAGTCCGATGACGCCGAACACGAACAGGTAGGCCTGCTCGAGCTCGACGGCAACGATCCGACCCTGCGCGACCATGGCGAAGATGTACGTCAGGACGCTCACGATGACCGCCAGGGCCGCACCGACGAGGGTGGGCACCAGGTGGGTCGGCGTGCGTGCGAGTTCGCGCCAAGACGCGAACCCCGCTTCCGAACGTACACGGGTCGCTTCCACGAAGCTGTTCACCTCCTTCCACCCGCCCCCGTCTGTGGTGGCTTAACCGGAATTGGACGGTCTTCGAACAGCGGATAAGCGTGATGTCGCGGGGGCACCAACGAAACGGTTATCATCCGGGATCGAAGGCCATGGGGTATAAAAAGGGTATATAAAGGGAAAGAAAGGGAGGACCCCGAGGCGACCCGGGGTTCCGTTCGATTGAGGCCTTCAGTCGTGCTCGTGGTCGTAGCCCGAGTGCGGGTGGGCGAGGTACGGGAACGCCGGGAGGTACGGCCCCTCGTTCGCCGTCACCCCGTCGTCCACGACCGCCGCCGCGCCGTCCGCCATGTACGTGATCCCGAGGAGCGGCGCGACGAGCGGGAGGGTCGCCCCGCCGACCACCCGGAGCTCGATCGCGACCGTGTCGTCGAACACGCGACGCCCGTTCGGGAAGCCGTCGAAGTCTCCCCCGAGGAGCCCGAAGGGGCTCGTGCCGCCCGGCGCGAAGCCGACGTTCAGGCGCAGGTAGTCCGCCTGCACGGGACCCGTGAAGTTGTTGAACGGGCCTAGAGCGGGGATCAACCCGAGCGGGATCCCGGTCAGGAGGATCGCGGCCAGGTCCACGCGCGGCGCCACGGGCGGCGCCCCCGGGGACGGGCTCACGAACGCGCTCAGGCTCGGGAACGCCGCGCCGTACAGGAGGGCGATCAAGTGCTGGAGCTCCGGGTCCGTGTAGTACTGCGCGAACTGGGCATCGTCCTTCGGGTGCGTCGAGTTCCAGTAGTCCTTCTTCCCGAGCGGGATGATCACCTCGTTGATCAACGGATTGCCGAGCCTCGAGACCTGGACCCAGGGGCCCGCCTGGACCTCGGGGTTCGACGCCCCATGGCCGACGCCGCTCCGGACGAGCGCCTTCTGACGGCTCGCCGAGGACCAGATCCCGATCGACGACAGTGGGTCCGCGGAGTCCGAGCCCGCGTACCCTCCGGTCGGCAGCTCTGTCTTCGGCACCTGGAGGGCGATCGTGTGGACG
>JBQTHW010000020.1:0-25404 GCA_052389495.1 Methanobacteriota archaeon
GTTTCAGCGAATCCAGAAAATCGTCGATAGGGTCTGATGCGCGCAGCGTGTGAAGTCGTCGTCGCACGCGTAGGCGATCGGAAGGATTACACGGTAGGTGCCTGGCTCCACGGAGGCCAGCCCGTACAGCGGGTAGTGTGTCGCGGTGAGGGCTCGCCAATCGAATTCGAAGCGCATCCCCGCGCGCAGATAGACCAGGACTTCACGGCAGCCGTTGCTGACGACCGGATGCCAACCGGACTCGACACGGCGATGGACGCCCCACGGCAAGTAGCACGATAGGACTCCTGGGTCCGCCCTCCGATATTCGAAAAGGAATGACACGGTGTCGCCGACGCGGTACGCGAGTCTCTCGGGTCGAAGGGTGATCCCAGCCACGGTTCCGAAGACGGATGGGCCAAGGAGGACCTGGACAGCGAACAAGCCTGCGGCAACCAGGGCGAAGACGGGTAGCAGCAGCCGGAGGACGGCGCGACGGTTCGGGTCCACGCTCGAGACACGGCGTCTCGAGTTTTCAATCCCACGGAATTGTTAGGGTGCGTTCATCTTTGAACTCCGGTTCGGACGACGATCCCGAAGAGGTCCGTCGGCCGACCTCGGAGGATGCGAGAGCGCACGAACGTGCCGATTTCCAACGGCGCCGGGAGGACCACTTGCCGGTACTCCGGGGTTCGTGCCAGGACCGTCCCGTCTTTGCCCGGCTCCGTGACGAGCACGTCGTATTCCCGACCGACGAAACCTTCGTGAATCTCCCGCGCGATGTGGAACCGGAGCTTCGTGAGTCTTCGCGACCGCTCTTTCGCTCGCCACCCGACGACCTGGCGAGGCATCCTCGCCGCCGGCGTCCCCGAGCGCGGGGAGAACCGCGTGACATTCACGATGTCGGGGCGCACTCGACGCACGAGGTCCATCGTCGCCTCGAACTGCTCCTCCGTCTCGCCCGGGAAGCCCACGATGACGTCCGTGGACAGCGTAATCTCGGGATACCCCTGGCGGAACCGCGCGACGATTTCTTCGAACTGCGCGACCGTGTACTCTCGCTTCATCGCCTCAAGGACGTCGTCGGCTCCGCTCTGCACCGGGAGATGGAGGAACTTGAACACCTTCTCCGACGCGTACGCGTCGATGAGGTCGTCGGCGATTGGAAGCGTGGTGAGCGGGTCCGCCATCCCGACGCGCACGCGGAAGTCTCCCGGGACCGCCACGACGGCCTCGAGGAGCTTGGCGAGGTTCGTCCCGACGTCCATCCCGTACGCGGCGGTATCCTGGCCCGTGAGCTTGATTTCTCTAGCGCCGCGCTCGACGTTCCGGCGCACCTGCGCGACGACCGCCTCGATGGGGTACGACGAGACTCGGCCACGGGCGACGCGCGTGATGCAGTACGTGCACCGGCCGGCGCAGCCCTGGGCGATCGGGACGATGGCATCGCGCCAACCGAGCCCCTCCGTCTCGACCTGCGCCGCGCGGTCCCCGCACGCGGTCCCGGCTCCGAGGAGCTCGACGACCTGAGGCCACTTTCGCGGCGGCAGGAGGAGCGCGCGCGGCACGACGCCCCGCACGAGGTCGCGTTGCGCGGCGGCCATGCACCCCGCGACGACGAGCGGCGTGCCGTGGACCGCGAGCTCGCGCATCCGGCGGATCATCTTGCGTTCCGTGGCCTCGACCACGGTGCACGTCACGAGGACGTGGGCGTCCGCGTCAGCCTCCGCGGGCGCAACCGTGTGGCCGACGCCCGCGAGGGCCTCCTGGATGAGGCGCGCCTCGCCATAGTTCTGGGTGCAGCCGTACGCCTCGACGTAGACCCGCACGGGGCGACGAATCCCCGACGCCTATTTCTCGGCTTCCCTCGGAAGGCCGTGGGCCGAATCGATCCGTCGCCCCCTCGAGCCGTCGGGGCCGGTTTTGTTATCGTTGTTTAACGATAACTTCCCGATTCGGTGAAGCCCGAGGCGTGGACCCCTCCCAAAACCCTTATGGTCGGTCGGGGCCCTCCCCCGCTCGATGCTGACGCGCAGTCCGTCGACCCCTCCGCCTCCCCCGCCTCCGGAGCACCCGGCCCCGAGGGAACAGGTCCACGAGCTCCGGGACCGCGCGAGGGCCGCGAAGCTGCGCCACAAGGCCGCCAAGGCGCGCCTCAAGGCGACACGCTTCCAGGAGAAGTCGAAGTTCCTGTTCGAACGTGCGGCGTACTTCGAGGAGCAGGCCGACGCGTACGACGGAATCGTCCGTGAGCGGCCTCAACCCGACGTGGAGCTGTGACGCGCCGCGCGCACCGGGACCGCGAGGTTCGGCGCGAGGGCGGAGGCGCGCCCCGCGACCTCGTTCACGTACTCGACCTCGAGGACCCACGACAGCAGGGGGCTATCCGCCTTTGTCAGCTTGCACATGCGATCCCATCCGCCGGCGGCATGGCCCGACACCCGACTTAATCCTTTTGTCAGCCGCGGAACGTACTTGAGTCGGTCCCGCGCTGGCGCCTCCGGTGGGTCCGTGCCGGGGATCGTCCACGACGACATCGACGCGTACATCGAGCGCCTCGCAAACCGCGGGGACGCGGCCCTGCGGGCCATCGAGGACCGCGGCCGGAAGGAGGGCTGGCCGATCGTCCGCGCGGCGGAGGGCAGCCTCCTTCACATCCTCGCGAAGGCGATGGGCGCGCGGAGGATCCTCGAGCTCGGCACGGCGATCGGCTACTCGGGCACGTGGCTCGCGCGCGCCCTCCCGGACGACGGGGAGCTCGTCACCGTCGAGGGCGATCCGGAAACCGCAAACATCGCGCGGGCGACGTTCGAGAAGACCGGGGTCGTGGCCCGCGTGACGATCCTCGTCGGCGACGCGCGGGAGATCCTGGGGGACCTTCGCGGCCCGTTCGACCTCGTCTTCAACGACATCGACAAGGAGGGCTACCCGGACGTCCTCGAGCCGTGCATCGAGAGGCTCCGCGTCGGCGGGCTCCTCGTGACGGACAACGTGCTGTGGCACGGGGAGGTCGCTCGGAAGGGCCGCTCCGCGGACACGGAGGCGATCCGGGCGTACAACGAGCGGCTCTCCAAGGACGCCCGCTTGATCGCGGTCATCACGCCCGTGCGGGACGGGGTGTCCGTGGCCCTGAAGGTCCGCGACTGACCTCGCGGACGTCCTCGCGACCCGTGCCCCCGCCAGGGTTATTACGGCCCGCCCTCATCGGTGCCCCGTCATGGGCCGCCCTCCGAGGCGCTCCTTCGTGTACGCGGAGACGGACGGCCAGGTGTACCTCGTACGCGACGTCGGCGTGCTCCGGTTCCCGCGTGGCGATGAGAAGCTGCCGTTCCGGACGAAGCCCGTCGGCTCGATGGACTTCGGGGATGTGCGCGTCCGGAAGGTCACACCCGTCCTCGACCGCCACCCGGAGGAGTGGCTCGGCCGCGACGCGATCTTCGACCGCGAGGACGTCGACCACGTCGTGAAGCGCGCGATCTACACGACGATGATCCGCTGCGTCTCGGAGGTCGTCGTGTCGAAGGGGTCCCGCGTCCTGATGGTGAAGGCGAAACGGGGGTTCTCGAAGGGCCACTGGAACGTCCCGGGGGGCTTCATGGACTACGGCGAGGGCCCGGAGGCCGGCGCGAGGCGCGAGGCGGAGGAGGAGCTCGGCGTCCACGTCGTCCTCGAGGGCCTGCTGAACACGTACGTCACGGGGTTCCCCGGCAAGCCGTCGTACACCCTCGGCTTCGTCTACCGGGGCCGCGTCACGTCGGAGCGGTTCCGCCTCAAACGCGACGAGATCGAGTCCGCGGCCTGGTTTTCCGTCGACCGGGGACTCGGGCTCACGCGGAACCCCTTCGCGAAGTGGGCTCTCGTCGACTTCTTCCTCCGGTCGCCGGAGGCGAGGCGCGCCCTCGTCGTCAAGCGACACGGTCTCGCGCGCCGCACGAAACCCGTCGTCCGCCCGACCGTCTTCCTCGATCGGGACGGCGTCGTGAACCGGGGCCGCCCGGGGTACGTCCGCACGCCGGAGCGGTTCGAGTTCCTCCCCGGCGCGGTCGAGGGGATGCGCACGCTCGAGGAGGCCGGGTGGCGCCTCGTCCTCGTGACGAACCAGGACGTGATGGGCTGGAAGCTCATCTCGGACGTGCAGCTCCGTCGCATCCACGACGGGATGATCGAGGCCCTGCAGGACGGGGGCGTGCACGTCGCGGAGATCTACTACTGTCCGCACCGTCTCGGCGCGGACTGCGCGTGCCGCAAGCCGCGGCCCGGGATGCTCCTCGCGGCGGCGCGGGACCTCGGCGTGAGCCCGCGCACGGCATGGATGGTCGGTGACAAGGTTCTCGACGTCGAGACGGGACGGGCGTTCGGCTGCCGCGTCGCCTGGGTCGGCCCGAAGGCGTGGCGGGCGCGGTTCGAGCGGGAGGTCCGGCCGTGGCGCCCGGACGTCGTCGCGGACGGCCTGCGGGGTGCCGCGGGCGCGATCGCGCGCCGTCCCCGGACGGAGCCCACGTCCGCACGGGAGGCGAAGGTCTAAGCAAGCGGTGGCGTTGCCAAGGTCCGGCGAGGCGATGGGCGAGGAGTACGGCATCTTCGTCGGCGGGAAGTGGCGCACGCCCGAGGGCAAGCGGTTCGAGACGACGAACCCGGCCACGGGCGAGGTCCTTGCGACGTTCCCCGCCGCGACGAAGGACGACGTGAACGCGGCGATCAAGGTCGCAAAGGACGCGTTCGGTGCATGGGGGCGGACGCCGGCTCCGCGACGCGGGGACCTCCTCCTCGAGGCCGCGCGGATCTTCCGGCGCAAGAAGGAGGAGCTTGCTCGGGTCGTCACCACGGAGATGGGCAAGATCATCTCGGAAGGCCGCGGGGACGTGCAGGAGGTCATCGACTTCTTCGAGTACGCGGCGGGCGAAGGCCGGCGGATGTTCGGCGAGACGGTGCCGTCGGAACTTCCGAACAAGATGTGCCTCACGGTCCGCCTCCCCGTCGGCCCTGTCGGACTCATCACCCCGTGGAACTTCCCGATGGCGATCCCCGCGTGGAAGAGCGGCGCCGCGCTCATCGCGGGCTGCTCGTTCGTCCTGAAGCCGTCGTCCCTCACACCCCTCTGCGCCGCGAGGTTCGTCGAGATCCTCGACGAGGCCGGCTTCCCGCCCGGGGTCGTGAACCTGGTCACGGGCAGCGGCTCCGTCGTGGGCGACGGGATCGTCGACCACCCGGACATCCGCGCGGTCTCCTTCACGGGCGGCGTCGACACGGGCCGGCACGTGTACGAGAGCGCCGCGAAGAAGATGATCAAGGTCGGGCTCGAGCTCGGCGGGAAGAACGCGATCCTCGCGTTGGACGACGCGAACGTCGACCTGCTCCTGGACGGCGTCATGTTCGGGGCGTTCGGCACGGCGGGGCAGCGGTGCACAGCGACGTCGCGCCTCATCATCCACCAGAAGATCTACGACGAGGTCGTCGACGAGCTCGTCGAGCGCGCGGAGAAGCTCCGCGTCGGGGACCCGCTCGACGAACGCACGGACATGGGTCCCGTGGCCTCCCTCGACCAGGAGAGGAAGGTCCTCGAATACGTTGCGATCGGTCGAGGCGAGGGGGACAAGCTCCTGACCGGCGGCGGGAAGCTCCGCGGCGGGACGTACGACAAAGGCTTCTTCCTCGAGCCGACCGTCTTCGCGGTCGAGCGAAGGAAGCGGCTCGCGCTCGAGGAGCTCTTCGGGCCGGTCCTCAGCGTCCTGAAGGCGAAGGACTACGACGACGCCGTGGCGATCGCGAACTCCGTCGAGTACGGGCTCAGCTCGTCGATCTACACGAACGACCTGCGATGGGCGTTACGCGCGATGCGAGACCTCGAGGCGGGCATCACGTACGTGAACGCGCCGACGATCGGCGCGGAGGTCCAGCTGCCCTTCGGCGGCACGAAGGCAACCGGCCCGACGGACACGCGCGAGGCCGGCACGACGGCCCTCGAGGAGTTCACGTATTGGAAGACGATCTACGTGGACTACTCCGGGCGGCTCCAGAAGGCCCAGATCGATACGGAGAAGCTCGTGGGCGGCTGATCTCGAGCGTACAGGCTGGGCGACGCCCCGGGCCTCCGATCGGGATGCTGCGGCCTAGAGGTCGATCTTGTAGCGCACGATCCGGTTGTGCTCCCGGAAGCCGTTCGTCTCGTACACGCGCCGAGCGGGGGTGTTGGAGTCGTCCGTGATCACGTACATCACGGCGAAGCCCGCCTCGCGTGCCTGGCGAACGGCCGACCGGACGAGACGCGCTCCGATTCCCCGGTTGTGGTAGTCTGGATCGACGTGGAGCTCACGGAGTTCTGCCCATTGCTCTACGCCCGGGTCAAACCACGCAGGCTCGAAAGCCGGGCCCCACATTACGAAGCCGATCGCCCGGCCATCCGCCTCCGCCACGGTGATGCGGCCGCTGCCATACTGCACCGCGTTGTCGACGAAAAACATCGCGTAGATGCGGCACAGATCCGAGGCGTCGTCGAGTCGAAAGGGCCTAAGCCTCGCCCGGGAGGGCTTCCGTCGCGTCATGACGCGTTCATACCACCTCCCTTGGTCCGTGCATGGGTCATCGCGGTGAAAGACCTTGCGGCGTGTCCGACCGGGTGTCGCCGCGAGCCCGCTCGAGCTCCCCGAGCCGGAACTCGTACTCACGCATGACTTTACAGGCCTGGACCCAGTAGTGGTCGTAGAACTCCCGCCGACCGCGCTCCTGCGTCCTCCGATGCTCCGGTTGGGCCCGCCATGCGTCGAGCGCGCCTTCGTTCTCGAAGCGGACGATTTCCAGCTCCTCCCCGTCCTCTGCGGTGTACCCCTTGATCGAAATGAATCCGGGGATGTCTCGGACGAGTTCCTGCATCCGCCGAGATGTTCTCTCGTATTCCTCGACGTCCGCATCTCCGCGAAGATGCGTCTTAAAAATCACAACGACTTCCTTCGGCTCTTTCACCCGTCGATACGTCATCCGCCCCCGCCTCCGAGCATGTCCTTGCTCGGCTCCGTCAGGTAGCGCGGGTCGAGGATCTTCTCGGCCTCCTCCTTGCTCAGGATCCCCTTCTCGATGACGAGTTGCTTGACCGTCTTGCCCGTCTGCCCGGCCTCCTTCGCGATCTCCGCGGCCTTCTCGTAGCCGATGATCGGGTTGAGCTTCGTCGCGATCGCGGGGCTCGACTCCGCGTAGGCCATCATCACCTCGATGTTCGCGGTGATCCCGTCGACGCACTTGTGCGCGAACACGCGCGCGACGTTCGCCAGGATCTCGATGCTCTGCTGGAGCCGGTGGGACATCACGGGCATCATCGTGCACAGGTCGAGGTTCGAGTGGCTGTTCGCGACCGTGATCGTGACGTCGTTGCCCAGCACGACCGTCACGACCTGCATGACGGCCTCCGGGATCACGGGGTTGACCTTCCCTGGCATGATCGACGAACCCGGCTGGACGGCGGGCAGGTTGATCTCCCGGAGGCCCGTGTGGGGTCCGGATCCGAGCCAGCGGAGGTCGTTCGCGATCTTCATCATCGACACGGCCGCCGTGCAGATCGCGCCGCTCGCCTCGACGACCGCGTCCTGTGCGGCCTGGGCCTCGAAGTGGTTCTCCGCGACCCGGAACTTGATTCCCGTCGCCGTGCTGATCTTCTCGACGACACGGCCCGGGAACTCGGGGTGTGCGTTGAGGCCCGTCCCGACCGCGGTCCCCCCGATCGCGAGCTCCGCGAGCGCGCCGCGCGCCGCGAACACGCGCCGGATGCCGTGGTCGATTTGCGAGGTGTAGCCGGAGAACTCCTGCCCGAGGCGGATCGGGGTCGCGTCCTGGAGGTGGGTCCGGCCCGCCTTGACGATGTGGTCGAACTCCTTCGCCTTCTTCGCGAGGCTGTCCTCGAGCTCTCTCAGCGCGGGCAGCAGGTCCGTGTCGATCGCCATGAGCGCGGCCACGTGGATCGCCGTCGGGATCACGTCGTTCGAGGACTGGCCCATGTTCACGTGGTCGTTCGGATGGATCGCACCCTTCTCGCCGATCGCGGTGCCGAGGATCTCGTTCGCACGGTTCCCGAGGACTTCGTTCGCGTTCATGTTCGTCGAGGTGCCGGACCCGGTCTGGAAGACGTCGAGCGGGAACTGGTCGTCCAACTTACCTTCCATGACCTCCTCCGCCGCCTTCACGATCGCCCGGCCGAGCTTCGCGTCGAGGAGCCCGATCTCCATGTTCGTTTCCGCGGCGGCCTTCTTGATCAGCCCGAGCGCGTAGATGAACCGCCGGCCGAAGCGGATCCCGCTGATCGGGAAGTTCTCGACCGCGCGCTGCGTCTGGGCACCCCAGTACGCCCCCTTCGGGACCTTCAGCTCTCCCAGGAAGTCCTTCTCGACGCGGGTGTCGCCCATGTCACGTCCCTCCGGGCGGAGGAGCCCTCCGTCTATTAATCTTCTCTAAGTGCTCTCCGAGCGGTGGCGGGGCGCGGGTGCCGACGCCCCGAGAACCTCCACTCGTCGACGGACCGTCGAGCGGACCGCCCACGGGAGCCTCCTGCCGGCCGTCGGCGGTCGGCGGTTCCTTCGTTCGGATCGTACGATGGCGGTTCACGAGCTCAGGCGTACGGTCGACGGACGTCCATCCTACGATAGGGTGTCACCGCCGCCAGTGACAAGATATAATATAAGGCCGTTATATCCCCTCTCTTGTCGGGCGGGGGACGCATCCTCCCCCGAGGGGACGCGATGGCGAGCGATCCTCGAGCCGAGAGTCTCATCGACGACGAGCGTGCATGCCCGGAGTGCGGCAGTGTGCATCTTGTGCGGGACTACACGCGCGGCGAACTCGTCTGCGATGCGTGCGGCCTCGTCGTGAGCGACACGGCGATCGACGAGGGCCCGGAGTGGTCCGCGTACTCGATCGAGGAAGGCGCACGCCTCGCGAGGACCGGCGCGCCCCGGAACATCATCGCCGGAGCGTCGAGCCTCACGACGGTCATCCCGCTCAGCTCGAAGGACGCGCGAGGCAACCGCATCCCGCTCCGTGAGCGCGAGAAGTTCTACCGCATGCGGAAGCTCCAGCACCACTCCGGCCACTCCCGGCCGGGCGAGCGCAGCCTCCCGGAGACGATCCGCGCGCTCGACCGCGTCGCCTCGCTCATGGGCCTCCCCCGGCCCGTGAAGGAGGAGGCAGGGTTCATCTGCAAGAAGGCCCTCGAAAAGGGCCTCGTCCGAGGTCGGTCGATCGAGGGCATCGTCGCCGCGGCCGTGTACGCGGCCTGCCGGATCCAGGGCGTCCCGAGGACCCTTGACGAGCTCCAGCAGGTCACGGGCATGCGGAAGAAGGTCATCGGGAAGGCGTACGGCGCCCTCCTGCGCACGCTGAGCCTCCGCGTCCCGCCGTCGCGGCCCGCGGACTACGTGAGCCGATTCTGCTCGAAGCTGGGCCTGTCGAACCAGGTGCTGTCCGAGTCGATGCGCGTCCTCAAAGAGCTCGAGAAGATCGACAGCTCGATGTCCCTGTCCCCCGTCGGAACGGCCGCCGCGGCGATCTACCTCGCCTCCCTCGCGCGCGGCGAGCGGCGACCGCAGAAGGCGATCGCGAAGGTGGCGGGCGTGAGCGAGGTCACGCTGAGGAATCGCTTCCAGTTCCTCGAGGACTACATGGACCGCCTCGTCCTGCCGCGGGGCCGGACACCGAAACCTCCCGGGCCTGAACAGCCCGCGCGGTGAACGCGGCCCCCGACGGAGTCGGATTCTCTGTCACGGAATGGGAACAAAAGCCTTGATAAGGCAGCTCCGTCTGCATCGGCCGCCGAAGCGATCCCTCCTGCCTCCGGGGCTTCTCCCCTCGGTGGCGGAGCGGCGCGTCCGGCGACCTCCTCGAGGACCCGTGAACCGATGCCCACCCCGCGCACGACGAACGACCTCTCGTGGATGATCGGCGGACCCCAGGGGAGCGGCGTCGATTCGTCCGCCAACGTCTTCGCCCGCGCGTGCGCCCACGGCGGGCTCAACGTCTTCGGGAAACGGGAGTACTACTCGAACATCATGGGCGAGCACTCGTACTTCGCCCTGCGTGCGCACGGCGAGGTCGTCCGGTCCCACGTCGACACGGTCAGCATCCTCGCGACGTTCGACGCCGAGACCGCGTTCCGCCACGCCCGCGAGGTCGTCGACGACGGCGCGATTGTCTACGACCCCGCCCTCGTCAAGACGAAGCTGGCCGACGTCCCGACGATTGAGAAGCGCCTCGCGACGG
The DNA here is from genome assembly GCA_052389495.1 of Methanobacteriota archaeon. Taxonomy (GTDB): domain Archaea; phylum Thermoplasmatota; class Thermoplasmata; order RBG-16-68-12; family RBG-16-68-12; genus RBG-16-68-12. The sequence goes on from JBQTHW010000020.1 coordinate 10,219, forward strand.
AACTTCGCACGTACCTCATCTCCCGGGGCCTCGGGGAGACCCTCGACGACATCCTGGCGGCGTGCAAGCAGCGCGGCGTTGCCCTCGTGCCGATCCCCTTCAGGGGAATCCTCGAACGGATCGCGGACGAGTTCAAGGTCGACCAGCTGAGCAAGATCGCGCGGATGGTCAACATGCTCGCGATCGGCGCGTCGTTCGGCCTGCTGGACTTCGACTTCTCGACGATGGAGCGGGCCCTGCAGGACGTCTTCCGCGCGAAGGCGAACCTCGTCAAGATGAACGCCGCGGGCGCACGCCAGGCGTACGACCTCGCAGGCGCGCTCGCGCCGGATTTCGCGTACCGCCTCGAGTGCATCCCGCGCACGGAGCCGCGACTCTTCCTGACGGGCAGCCAGGCGACGGCCCTCGGGAAGATCTACGGGGGCATGCGGTTCCAGACGTACTACCCCATCACCCCGGCGTCGGACGAGTCGGAGTACCTCGAGATGCACGAGGTGCTGTCCCTGAACGGAGGGTCCCCGGAGGCCGAGGACGCCGCGTTCGCGGGGGACCGGGCCGCGTCCGTCCTCGTCGTCCAGACGGAGGACGAGATCGCCGCCGTGACGATGGCGACGGGCGCCGCCCTCACGGGCGCGCGCGCCGCGACCGCGACGTCGGGTCCGGGCTTCTCCCTCATGATGGAGGGCATCGGCTGGGCGTCGATCAACGAGGTTCCCGTCGTGATCACGCTCTACCAGCGTGCGGGACCGAGCACGGGCATGCCGACGCGCCACGAGCAGGGCGACCTCCGGTTCGCGCTCCATGCGGGGCACGGCGAGAGCCCGCGCATCCTCCTCGCCTCGGGGGACTTCGAGGAGTGCATCCGCGACGGCGTCCTCGCGTTCAACTACGCGGACCGCTACCAGATGCCCGTCATCCACCTCGTCGACAAGGCGCTCGCGAACAGCTACGCGACGGTCGCCGTGCCGGACCTGTCCGACCTGCGCATCGACCGCGGCCTGATCGTCGACGACGCCTCCCTCCCGGCGGGCGAGCCGTTCAAGCGGTTCGACCTGGGCAACGGCCCGATCTCCCCGAGGACTGTCCTCGGCCGCGCGGGGACGGTCTTCTGGAACACGGGGGACGAGCACGACGAGCTCGGCCACATCACGGAGGACCCCGTCCTCCGGAACGCGATGATGGAGAAGCGGTTCGCGAAGCTCGACCTCGCCGCGAGGGAGATCCCCGAGGACGTCAAGCTGCGGTACGTCGGTCCGGCCGACGCGCAGACGGTCGTCGTGAGCTGGGGCTCCACGAAGGGCGCCCTCCTCGACGCGCTCGACCGCCTGTGGGCGGAGGGCGCGAAGGTCGGCTACCTGCACGTCCGCCTGATCAACCCCTTCCCCGTCGACGCCGTCGTGCGGCATCTGAAGAAGGCGAAGCGCCGCGTCGCGGTCGAGATGAACTTCACCGCCCAGCTCGCAGGGATCGTGCGCGAGAAGACGGGGATCGACATGACGCACTTCGTCCTGAAGTACAACGGGCGTCCGATGTCCTCGACGGAACTGTACGATGCGCTGAAGGAGGTCCATCGCGGCAAGGCGGCGTCCCGGACGGTGCTCACCCATGGCTCTTGAGACGATGCTCAAGCCGAGCGACTACGCGACGGACGTGCACAACGACTGGTGCCCCGGATGCGGAGACTTCGGCATCCTGCGCACGATCCAGATGGCCCTCTCCGAGATGCGGATGGAGTCCCACCGCGCGACGATCGTCTCGGGGATCGGATGTTACGCGAAGACGATCCACTACATCAAGACATACGGGGTGCACACGCTCCACGGCCGCGCCCTGCCGTACGCCACGGGCGTGAAGCTCGCGAACCCGGACCTCAAGGTGATCTGCCTGAGCGGGGACGGCGACGGTCTCGGGATCGGCGGGGGCCACTTCGTGAACGCCGGCCGGAGGAACCTCGACATGCTGTACATCATCTTCGACAACGGGGTGTACGGCCTCACGAAGGGGCAAGCCTCCCCGACCCTCAAGCTCGGCGTCCAGACGAAGAGCCTGGCCCACCCGAACATCAACGACGCCGTGAATCCGATCTGGCTCGCCCTCGCCGCCGGCGCGACGTGGGTCGCCCGCGGCTACTCGTACGACGTGAGGCACCTCAAGGACCTGATCGTGGAGGGGGTCGCGCACAGGGGCTACGCGTTCCTCGACGTCCTACAGCCCTGCCCGACGTACAACAACCTGAACACGAAGGACTGGTACGGGGGGGACGACCGGAAGGACGAGAAGGGTCACGCGATGCCGCGCGTCTACAAGCTCTCCGACGAGGGGTACGACCCCGTCGTCCACGACCCGTCGGAGATCGAGCCGAAGGCCACGCAGGCCCTCGAGAAGGCCCTCGAATGGGGCGACCGCATCCCGCTCGGCGTGTTCTACCGCAACGAGCTCGTGCCGACGTTCGAGGAGCGGATCTCGAAGCGCGTCCCGACGTACCTGACGAGTCCGCCCGCCGCACAGCGCATCGCGACGAAGGACGGCGTGCCGCTCACGGACCTGACGGCGCTGCTCGCCGGCCTCACGATCCCGCCGTCGTAGGGCCGCCCCGGCGGGCACCGCGCGCCTCCGCGGCGAGCGCCTCCGTCGCCGGCGTGCCGCTCTCCCAGATCTTTTGTGCCATCTCGGACAGCGCCCGCGCGATCGCGGGATCGTCCGTCCAGATCGCGATGTCCTCCCCCCGGTAGTACGAATCGTCGTCGGGGATCGGATGCGTGATGAGGAACTCGCGGCCGTCGACGACGTGCATGTACACGGGCATCATGAAGTCGATGTGGCGCACCTCCGCGTACTTCAGGAGGACGCGGACGTCGTCCCGGTTCTCCGGCGTGAAGTAGAACGCGTACTTGAGCCTCAGCCCGCCCTTCGACTTCTCGATCACGCTCGACCCGAACGCGCGCATGATCCGTCCGGGGCTTTTCGTCGTCCCGATGCCGATCGCGTCGCGCTGCGCGGAGCCGTACATCTTGATGAGCCGCTCCCGCACGTTCCGCCGTCCGTAGATCGCTTCGAACCGTCCGCGCTCCTCCGGCTCCTCCCGCGCGAGGATCGCGAACTCCCGCGAGAGGGCATCGAGGTTTGCGTCGAGCTGCGTCGCCCGGCCGCGGAGATCGTCCGCCATCTGCCGGAGGTACGCGGCGAACGGGACCGCCTTGTAGCGCAACGGCGTCTCCGGGAGGATCTCGACGAGCCCCTTCTCATGGAGCTGCTGCATCGTCGCGTAGATTCGCGTCCGAGGCACGCGCGAAAGCGGCGGGATCTGCCGGGCGGTCGCGGCGCCGAGGTCGAGAAGCGTGAGGTACACGCGGGCCTGGTAGTCCGTGAGCCCGTGCTCCGCGAGCTTCCGGATGCGTTCGGCGTTGATCGGCACGCGCGGCTCCTGAAATGCGCGAAGGCGGGCGCGCGGGATAAACGTTGTCACCGGCCCGCGTGACACCTCCGACGGAAGGGATATCCGCGGGGCGGGATTCCGCGTACGACGGGAGCGCGATACGATCGGAGGCGCCGGCGAGCGGGACGCGGGGTTCCTCGCACGCCTCGCCGACGTCATCGGCGCGGATCGCGTGGTCTCCGACGACGCGACCCGCCACGCGTACGCGACGGACGCGAGCCCCTGCTACGTCCGGCCCCGCGTCGTCGTGCGCGCGAGATCCGAACAGGACGTCGTCACGACGATGCGCGTGTGCGGGGCCTCGCGGGTACCCGTGACCCCCCGCGCGGCGGGGACGTCCCTTTCGGGAGCCGCGATCGGCCCCGGCGTCGTGCTCGACACGAGGGCGCTCGCCGACATCGTCCTGTTCGACGACGCCGCCTCGACCGTCCGCGTCGGCCCCGGCGTCCTCCTGCGCGAGCTGAACGCGTTCCTCGCGACGAAAGGGTTCACCTTCCCGCTCGAGCCCGGAAGCCTCGAGTGGTGCCAGATCGGCGGCATGGTGGGCCACAACGCCTCGGGGTATCGTTCCGTGAAGTACGGGCAGACGAAGGACTACGTCGTCGGGCTCCGGTGCGTCCTCGCGGACGGCACGACGATCGACGCGGCGGAGCTCCGCATCGGCTCGGCGGCGTGGCAGGAACTCGTGGCCCGCGTCCCGGCTCTCGAGGCCGTCCGCCGGACCGTCGCGGAGCACCGCGAGGCGATCCTCGCAAGCCGGCGGCCCGTCCGGAAGCACGCGTGCGGCTACGACCTTTGGGCCGTCGCCGAGGGGCTCGGGCGCGGGGTGTTCCCCGTCGCCGCGCTGTTCGTCGGGAGCGAGGGTACGCTCGGCGTGGTCACCCAGGTCACCCTGCGGGTCCTTCGGGTCCCGTCGGGACGCGTGACGCTCCTCGTCTTCCTCGACCGCCTCGCGGACCTCGGGGCCGTCGTGCGGGAGCTCCTCCCGCTCGGACCGAGCGCGATGGAAGCGGTCGACGGCGGCTCCCTCGACCTCGTCGGGCGCGACGCGTTCCGCGTGCCGGCGTCCGCGCGGGCGATGCTCCTCGTGGAGTTCGACGAGGGCGACCTGGGCTCGATCGCGAGGCACGTCGCGAACGGGATCGGCTCGAGATACGCCCTGAGCCGACCCGTCGAGGTCGAGTCGGACCCGGAGCGTCAGGCGGCCCTGTGGCGGGCTCGTCGCGCCCTGTTTCCGTCCCTCCTGAAGATTCCGGGCCGCCGGCGACCGTGGGGGTTCGTCGAGGACGCGGTCGTACCCGTGGATCGCGTCCCGGAGTTCGTCCGGTTCCTCGACGGCCTCACGCGGAAATACGGCACGGTCGCGGGAGTCTACGGGCACGTGGGAGATGGGAACACGCACTACCGTCCGCTGGTCGACCCGACGGACCCCGAGGACTTCGCGAGGATGCGCGCGCTTCGCGCCGAATTCGACGACGCCGTCCTCGACCGCTTCCGCGGCGCGCCGTCCGCGGAGCACGGCCTCGGGCGAATCCGCGCAGGGCTCCTCGAGCGCACGTGGGGACGCGTCGTCGCGGACGCGATGCGCGGCGTGAAGCGCGCGTTCGACCCCGAAGGCCTCCTGAACCCCGGCGTGCTGTTCTCGGATGCGCCCTGGTGGGAGACGTGGGCGGGCCTCGAGGCGCGCACGCCGATGTGAGAGCCACCGCCCAAGGTTTAAGGCCGGGGCGCGGTTCGTTTCGAGCGTCCCGACGTCATCGGCCTCGAGGACGAAGGAAACGTTAAGAGGCTCACGGACATGGGGCGCCTCCGGAGGTCGCGAACGGCATGATCCAGCGCGCTGAGCAGGCGAACATCGTCGGCCTGCGGTCCCGCGACTTCGTGAAGTGGGTCGAGCGGAACATCGACGCGCCGCTCCGCCGCGGCCCCGGCGGCGCGCTCCTCGAGCGGATGAAGGACGGCCTCGTGGGTGACTTCTTCAACTGGGCGAAGCGGAACTCGACGTGGCCGCTGCACTTCGGCATTATGTGCTGCGCGATCGAGATGGCCGCGACGTCGGACCCGAGGTACGACGCGGAACGGTTCGGGATCATCTACCGCTCGTCGCCACGCCAGTGCGACGTCCTCCTCCTCAACGGTCCGATTTCCCTGAAACTGCGGCCCGCCGTCCGCCGGCTGTACGAGCAGATGGCGGAGCCGAAATGGGTCATCGCGATGGGGGAGTGCACGATCTGCGGCGGGCCGTACTACGACTCGTACTCCATCGTCAAGGGATCCTACACGTTCGTCCCGACGGACATCTTCATCCCGGGATGCCCCGTGCGGCCGGAGGCGCTCATCGACGGCTTCCTCAAGCTGAGTGCGAAGATCAAAGCGGAGAAGTCCGGCTGGGTCCGGACGAAGAAAGGCCGTCTCGTCAGCGCGAGGGAAGGTCAGCTCGCGGCGCTCCAGAAGGGTGAGTACACGTATGAGGTCCCCCAGGTCCGAGGCTGATCTCACCGCCCCGCGGAAGGTCGGCACGATTGCGGGGCTCCTGCGGCCCATGTGGGTCACCCTCAAGCAGGCGCTCGTCACGGCGCCGTTCATCAACCGCCTCGTGCCGGGCGGCCGCAAGCCCGTGACCCACCTGTATCCGTACCAGAAGGTCGAGCTCCCACTGATCTACCGCGGACAGCACAGCATCGACTGGTTCAAGTGCATCGGTTGCGAGCTGTGCGCGAAGGTCTGCCCGAACGAATGCATCTACTTCGAGTTTTACGAGGTCGAGAAGGACTCCGAGTACCTCCACCCGTCCCGCGCGATGCTCGACGAGATGAAGAAGATCGTGCGCCGCCCCGCGGTCGACGTGGGCCACTGCCTCTTCTGCGGGAACTGCATGGAATACTGTCCGACGGACGCGTGGAACTTCACCCAGGAGTTCGAGCTCGCCGACTATGCTCGGGAGGACCTCTATTACAAGGCGGACGAGCTCCGGATGCCGGAGGAGCAGTCGAACAAGGACATCGTTCTCGAGAACCGCATCGGGGAGCACCCGATCCTCGAGGTCGACGTGTGCATCGGCTGTCGGAAGTGCGAGCGGGAATGCCCGACGCGATGCATCGACATGCTCGACGGGCCGAACGCCCGGAAGGGCAAGCCGATCGTGATCCCGGAGTTCGACTACACGAAGTGCATCGGGTGCCAGCAGTGCGTCGACGTCTGTCCGGTCGACTGCCTCCACATGGAGGAGATCGGGTACAAGGACCTCTCCGGGTTCTACCACATCAATCTGCCGGGAGAGACGAAGCTGCTCGAGGAGCAGGTCGCCTCGAGATGACGCGGCCCGTTCCGGTGATTTTGCGTAAAGGAATGTAGAACCCTTTTATCGACAACCCCATTCCGAACGGCGGGAGCCCCTCATGGTCCATACCACGGTCGTCGGTCACTACCCTCGCATCGGCGACACGCGCGAGGAACAGAAGCTCCGACGAGCGATCGGGCGCCTCGACAGGGGCGAGATTACGGAGGCGGACCTCCACGAGGTCGAGCGGGAGGTCGTCGCGGACGTCGTCCGGGAGCAGGCGGAGGCGGGCATCGAGCTCGTGACGGACGGCCAGGTCACCTGGTACGACAGCCAGAGCCACGTCGCCCGCGGACTGCGCGGGATCCAGATCGACGGACTCGTCCGGTACTTCAATACGAACACGTACTACCGCCAGCCCGTCGTGAAGGGCGCCGTGTCCTGGGAGGCGCCGATCCTCGTCGACGAGTGGCGGTACGCGCGGAGCCGGTCGCCCGTCCCCGTCAAGGCGGTCCTCACGGGCCCCGCGACGCTCGCGGCCCTCGCGAACGATACGCACTACGGGACGCGGGAGGCCTTGGCGGCCGCGTTCGCGAAGTCGCTGGCGCAGGAGGTCTCGGCGCTCGAGAAGGCCGGCGCGGCGCACATCCAAATCGACGAGCCGATCGTCGCGCAGAAGCCGGAGACGCTCGACACGGTCCAGAAGACGTTCCCCGTCCTCGCGGCCGCGAAGGGGAAGGCCACGCTCGCCCTGTTCACCTACTTCGGCGACGTCGCGAGCGTCTACCGGGACCTGCTCAAGCTCCCCGCCGACCTCGTCGGGCTCGACCTCGTCGAGGGCGCCCGGACCTGGGACCGGATCGCGAAGCAGGGCGCGGACAAGCCGATCGTCCTGGGCGTCGTCGACGCGCGCAACACGCGGCCGGACGACCCGTCGGGAATCGCGAAGCGCGTCCGCGAGGTCCGACGCAACGTCGACCTCGACGCCTCGTACGTGTCGCCCTCGAACGGACTCGAATTCCTGCCGCGCGCGAAGGCGCGTGAGAAGCTCGCGATCCTCTCGAAGGCCGCGTCCCTAATCGGGGGTGCGGCATGAGCGCCCTCCTCACGACGTCCGTGGGCTCGTTCCCGAAGCCCGACTACCTGCTCAAGGCGCGCGCGAGAGCCTCGAAGGGCGACCTGAGTGGTGCGCAGCTCCACGAGCTCGAGAAGAAGGCCACCCTGGACTGGATCGCCTTCCAGGAGGACATCGGGATCGACGTCCCCGTCGACGGGGAGCAGTACCGCGGGGACATGGCGACGTACTTCGCGGAGAACATCCGCGGCACGGAAATCTCCGGCCTCGTGCGCTCGTACGGCAACCGCTACTACAAGAAGCCGATCATCACGGGGGAGCTGTCGCGACGCGGGCCGATCAGCGTGGAGTGGTTCAAGTTCGCCCAGGCCCGGACGAAGCGCCCCGTCAAGGGGATGATCACGGGACCGTACACGATGATGGACTGGTCCTTCGACGAGCACTACGGCTCGCGGGAGGCCGTCGCGATGGCGTTCGCGAAGCTCCTCCACGACGAGGCGCGCGACCTCGAAGCCGCCGGCGCGAAGATCGTGCAGATCGACGAGCCCGCGCTGGCGACGCGCCACGACGAGCTCCCGCTCGTCGTGAAGGCGGTCGGCGCGGTCGCGAAGGGCCTCGAGGCGAAGACGATCCTGCACACGTGCTACGGGAACTACCTGGAGATCTTCCCGTACTTCAATCGGCTCCCGGTCGACCAGCTCCTGCTCGAGATGTCGAACTCCGGGTTCGACCTGCTCGAACGGTTCCGGCGGGAGCCGCTCAAGAAGGAGCTTTCCTTCGGCGTGGTCGACGTCCACAGCCACGTCGTCGAGACGGAGGCGCAGGTCCGCGAACGGATCGAGAAGGCGCTCTCGGTCTTCGAGCCCACGAAGCTGTGGATCTCCCCGGACTGCGGGCTCAAGACGCGGTCCGTCGACGAGGCGCAGGGAAAACTTCGCTCGATGGTCGCCGCCGCCCACGCCGCCAAGAAGGCCCACGGGATCGCGTAGGCGGGCCGACGGGAAAGGGTAATCCGTCCGCTCGCCTTGTTCGGAGCGGAGTGCGCCCGTGTCGGAGCCCGCGGAGCTGGACGTGCACCCTTCCGTCCCGCCGCGGCTGTTCACCGCGGAGGAGGCGAACGCGCTCCTGCCGGTCGTCGAGACCGTCCTGATTCGGATGGACCCGAAGCTCGTGCGGCTGCGCGAACTCGAGGAGCTCCTGGAGGACCACGAGGCGTACTGGGGCGCGTCCCTCCAGGAACCCGGCGCCCCGGAACGGGACGCGTACCTCGGCCTCGTCGCGGAGGTCGCGGACGTGCGCGCGGGACTCGAGGCGGACGCGGCCGCGATCCGCGAGGCGGGAGCCGAACTGAAGGACGTCCACCTCGGACTCGTCGACTTCCATGCGACGATCGACGGCCAGATCGCGTACCTGTGTTGGCGTCGGGGGGAGCCGCGCGTCGGGCACTGGCACACCCTCCAATCGGGCTACGCGGGCCGCACGCCCCTCCCCGACGCACCGAGGTCGCAACCTTAATAACCCGGCGGCTCATGGATACGCGCGAGGCGTACGACATGGCATCGAAGGAGGACGTCATCGGGGTCCTGAAGAAGTGCTACGACCCGGAGATCCCGATCAACATCTACGACCTCGGCCTCGTGTACAACATCGACATCGCGGACGCGTCGGGCAAGGTCGACATCCGCATGACGCTCACGGCACCGGGCTGTCCGGCGTCCGCCTACATCAGCACGGACGTGAAGCGCAAGCTCGAGCAGCTGCCCGGGATCAAGGAGGCCTCCGTGAACATCGTGTGGGAGCCGCCGTGGAGCCCCGAGATGATGTCCGAATCGGCGAAGAAGCAGTTCGGCTGGGGCATCTGACCTCGGCGCCTCGCGCCGCGGGCTTCGTCACAAAACGTTGATATCCTCTCCGGGGTATCTCGACCCTTCGAGCGTTCTGGGCGGGCGGGTCGCGTGAGTTCCGATCGGGGTGGCCGGGAGCCGCTGACAGATGCCCTCGGCCTCGTCCTCGAGGGCGTGGCGTTCTACGACCTCGGTCACATCGCGGTCGCCGACACCCGCGTGAAGAGCACGTTCGAGGACCTCGGCCGACAGAAGCAGGCCCAGCTGACGCGGCTCGAGGCCGCGGCGGGCTCCGGGGCCAGGGCCGTGGCGCAGATGCCGGGCGTCTACCCGCTCGACGTCGTTTCGAAAGTCGAATGCTACGTGTGCGGCCACCTCGCCGACACCCGGTCGATGCCGAGCGTCTGCCCGAGCTGCGGGGCCGCGCGCTACTCGTTCGAGAAGGAGATCACCCTGTCGAAGGCGTGGGAGATCGCGGGGGCGGCCGCGCGCACGTCCTCCGGCCGCTTCCGAGATCTCGCCGGGCGCACGACGGGGGCCGGTCGCTCGCTCCTCGAGGAGCTCGCGAAGGAGGAGGACGGCATCGCGTCCCAGGCGGACCAGCACGCGGCGGAGCTTCGCACCTGACCCGAGGTGGTGGCGTGCCGAGCCTCGCGAAGATGCCGCCCATCCACGAGGATTTGCACGCCTGCACGATGTGCGGGTACTGCGTGCCCGTGTGCCCGGCGTACCAGGAGGCCGGGTGGGAGAGCGCGTCCCCGCGGGGCCGCGTGTACGCGATGCGGCAGTACGACATGCGCGGACCGCTCGACCTGATCCTCCGACGGCACGTGAAGCCGGGGGAGGCGTTCGCGCGCACCGCCTGGGAATGCACGGGGTGCGGGGCGTGCGAGGAGGTGTGCCCGGCGTACATCCCGTTCGACCGCCTGTGGGACGACGTGAAGGAGTGGATGGTCGAGTCCGGCATGGGCCGGAAGGAGCTCGAGCCGCGCCTGGAGAACGTCCGCGAGACGCGCAACCTGTACGGCGAGCCGCACGAGGCGCGCGGGGCGTGGCTGCCTCCGGAGGCGGTCCAGGCCGCGAAGCCGGAGGTCGTCTTCTGGGTGGGCTGCGCGGCGAGCTACCGGAAGCAGCAGATCGCCCGGGCGGTCGTCAAGATCCTGAACGCCGCGAGGATCCCGTACCGCGTCCTGGGGACGGAGGAGTGGTGCACGGGCGCTCCCCTCGCGCGGATGGGCTACCAGTCGTACGTGAAGAAGGAGCTCATGCCGCACAACATCGAGGCCGTCGCGCAGACGGGGGCGAAGGTGCTCGTGACGGCGTGCGCGGAGTGCTACCGCGCGTTCCGGAAGGACTACCCGGCGTGGGGCGGGAACCCGCCGTTCAGCGTGTTCCACGTGTCGCACTTCGTCGAGAAGCTCGTCCGCGAGAAGCGGATCGCGTTCACGAAGCCGATCCCCACGAAGATCGCATTCCACGACGCGTGCCACATGTCCCGCGTCACGGACACCTTCGATCCGCCGCGCCAGGCGCTCAAGTTCATCAAGGACCTGAAGGTGCTCGAGATGTTCCCGGCCCGTGAGAACGCCCTGTGCTCGGGGGGCGGCGGCGGTTTCCCGGACGTGTACGGTCATCAGGCCGCGGGCGTCGCGTCGCGGCGACTCCAGGCCGCGGTCGACACGGGCGCGCCGACCCTCGTGACGACGTGCCCCCACGCGGAGATGCACCTCGAGGGCGTCGCGACGGCGCGGAACATGCAGATCGGCATCGTGGACCTCGCGGAGATGATCGCGCAAGCCCTGTGACGGCGGCCCGCGCCGGGATCGGCGCAGCGGGAACGGCGCGACCTTCGCGGGGCCCGGCGCGCGCCCCTCGGCGGGACCTCATGTCCGCGGGTGCGGCATCAGATCGTGAAGCTCAGCCCGCATGAACAGGAGTGCTTCGCGTTCGGGTTCGTGATCTTGAACTGCCCGCCGAACAGGTCTTCCTCGTAGTCGAGCGTCGCCCCCTGGAGGTACGTCATGCTCTTCGGATCGACGAACACCTTCGCGTCCTCGCGGACGATCACGAGGTCGGTCGCCCGCGGGGCCTCCGCGAGGTCCATGCGGTACTGCATCCCGCTGCAGCCGCCCGCGATGATCCGGAGCCGGAGCGCGGCCTCGGGTCGGCTCTCCTTGTCGCGGAGCACGCGGATCCGCCGGATCGCGCTGTCCGTGACCGTGACGGGGGGCTCCGTAGCGGCGATCATCGTCCTCGCGCCCGTTCGAAAGGTCCCGCTCGTCTTAAGGGTTGTGTCGTGTGTTCTCGCGCGCGAAGGCTCGCGTTGTCGCTCGCGCCGCTCACGACCAAAGGTATTTATAACGACGTTATATCATTCCAGAAGTAGCGTCTCGCCACACCGGGGGACGGCATGGTTTCCAAGACGACTATCCAGGCGCAGATGGCGGCCCAGGAGTACAAGTACGGTTTCGTCGCCGACGTCGAGGAGGAGACCGCGCCGAAAGGCCTGAACGAGGACACCGTCCGCTTCATCTCCGAGAAGAAGGAGGAACCCGCGTGGCTGCTCGACTGGCGGCTCCGCGCGTACCGTCACTGGCTCACGATGAAGGAGCCCACGTGGGCGAACGTCACGTACGGCCCGATCGACTACCAGGACATCCACTACTACGCCGCGCCGAAGAAGCGGCCGAACAGCTTCGAGGAGATCGACCCGGAGATCCGCTCCCTGTACGACAAGCTCGGCATCCCGCTTCAGGAGCGCGACGCCCTCGCCGGGGTGGCGGTCGACGCGGTCCTCGACAGCGTGTCCGTCGCGACGACGTTCAAGGAGAAGCTCGGCGCCCTCGGGATCATCTTCCTCTCCTTCTCCGAGGCGGTGAAGGAGCATCCGGACCTCGTCCGCAAGTGGCTCGGGTCCGTCGTGCCGTACAACGACAACTACTTCGCGACCCTGAACAGCGCGGTGTTCAGCGACGGTTCCTTCGCGTACGTGCCGCCTGGCGTCCGATGCCCCATGGAGCTGTCCACGTACTTCCGGATCAACGCGCTCTCCACGGGCCAGTTCGAGCGCACGCTCATCATCGCCGACCAGGGCGCGTACGTCTCCTACGCCGAAGGCTGCAGCGCGCCCGTCCGCGACGAGAACCAGCTTCACGCCGCCGTCGTCGAGCTCATCGCCCTCGATGACGCCGAGGTCAAGTACTCCACGATCCAGAACTGGTACCCCGGCGACAAGCAAGGGAAGGGCGGGATCTACAACTTCGTCACGAAGCGCGGCAAGTGCCTCGGCCGGAACTCGAGGATCTCCTGGACCCAGGTCGAGACGGGCAGCGCGATCACCTGGAAGTACCCGAGCTGCATCCTCCAGGGCGACAACTCGATCGGCGAGTTCTACTCCGTCGCCGTGACGAACCACCGCCAGCAGGCGGACACGGGCACGAAGATGCTCCATATCGGGAAGAACACGCGGAGCACGATCATCTCGAAGGGCATCTCCGCCGGACTGGGGCGCAACACGTACCGCGGGATGGTCCGCATCCACAAGGGCGCGACGAGCGCCCGGAACTACTCCCAGTGCGACTCCCTCCTGATCGGCCCGACGTGCGCGGCCTTCACGTTCCCGGATATCCAGGTCCACGAGCCGTCCGCGCAGATGGAACACGAGGCGTCGACGTCGAAGATCGGCGAGGACCAGCTGTTCTACGCGCAGACACGCGGCCTCACGCCCGAGGACGCCACGAACATGATCGTAAACGGTTTCTGCAAGCAGGTCTTCCTGAAGCTGCCGATGGAGTTCGCCGTCGAGGCGCAGAAGCTCATCCAGGTCAGCCTGAACCTCGAGGGCGTGGTCGGCTAGACTGCGCCGGCGAGGAGCCCGCCTCGATGATCGAGATCAAGAACCTGCACGTGACGGTCGGGGACAAGGAGATCCTGAAGGGGATCGACCTGGCGATCCGGCCCGGCGAGGTCCACGCGATCATGGGTCCGAACGGCTCCGGCAAGACGACCCTCGCCCAGGTGCTCGCGGGCCGTGCGACGTTCCAGGTGACGAAGGGGTCCGTGACCTTCGACGGGAAGGACCTGCTCGCGATGAAGCCGGAGGACCGCGCCCGCGAGGGCGTCTTCATGGCGTTCCAGTACCCCGTCGAGATTCCGGGCGTGAGCAACGCCTACTTCCTGAAGGCCGCCCTCAACGCGATCCGCAAGTACCGGGGCGAGGAGGAGATCGATGCGATGGATTTCATGGGTCTCGTCGAGCAGCGAGCCAGGCTGCTGGGCCTCGACGAGTCCTTCATGAAGCGCGGCCTGAACGAGGGCTTCTCCGGCGGGGAGAAGAAGAAGAACGAGATCTTCCAGATGGCCGTCCTCGAGCCGCGGTTTTGCGTCCTCGACGAGACGGACTCCGGGCTCGACATCGACGCGCTCCGCCTCGTGGCGACCGGGATCAACGCGATGCGCAGCCCGACGCGCGCGATGCTCGTCGTGACGCACTACCAGCGTCTCCTCGAGTACGTCCAGCCGGACGTCGTGCACGTCCTCGTCGACGGTCGGATCGTGAAGTCCGGCGATGCGGACCTTGCGAGGAACCTCGAGAAGCACGGCTACGGCTGGATCGTCGAGGAAGCGCCGCGCGCGGAGCCGGCCCGGGCGTAGGGAGGGGGTCCGTGGCCCTCTCGGTCGATCCGAAGGACGCCTACGTGGCGGCGCACGACGCGTTCGTGGCGTCCCGCGACCCGCGCGAGCCCGCGTGGCTCCGGGAGGCGCGCGGTGCCGCGATCCGCCGTTTCCGCGAGGTCGGCTTCCCCGGCGCGAAGCAGGAGGAGTGGAAGTACACGAACCTGTCGCCCCTCCTCCGGGTCCCGTTCCGCGTGCCCTCGGAGGACGACCCCGACGGGGTCGTGTCGGAACAGGTCGACCCGTTCACGTTCGGAGTCCTGAAGACGAGCCTCCTGACCTTCGTCAACGGCCGTTTCGCGCCCCGCATGTCGTACCTGCGGTACCTTCCCCGGCGGGTGCGCGTGATGAGCCTGGCGGAGGCGATCGAGGACGCCCCCGAGACGGTACGCGCCAGCCTCGGACGCGTCCTCCCCCCGGAGGGGAACGGGTTCAGTGCGCTCAACGCGGCCTTCCTCGCAGACGGCGCGGTGATCGACGTCCCTCCGAAGACCGTCGTCGAGGAGCCGATCCACCTCCTGTTCCTCAGCCGCAGCAAGGACGAGCCCCTGGCGACGCACCCGAGGAACCTCGTCGTCCTCGGGGACGGCAGCGCCGCGACCGTGATCGAGACGTACGCCGGGTGGCCGTCCGACGTCTGCCTCACGAACGCGGTCACGGAGATCTCCGTCGGCGCGGGCGCGAGCCTCGGTCACTACAAGATGCAGCGCGAGGGCGAGCGGGCGTTTCACATGGCGACGATGGCCGTCCACCAGGGGCGGGACAGCACGGTCGCCTGCCACTCCTTCTCCTTCGGAGGCTCCCTCGCGCGGAGCTACGTCCACACGCGCTTCCGCGGGGAAGGCGGCAGCCTCCTGCTGAACGGCCTGTTCATGAC
>JBQTHW010000021.1:0-18517 GCA_052389495.1 Methanobacteriota archaeon
CGGGAAGAGGAAGTCCATGACCCGTTGCCCCGTGATGAGCGGGACGGACGGCATGAGCCGCTCCTTCACGGGCCGCGCCAGGCGCACGGGCCACTCGTGCATGAGCAGGACCCTGCGGCCGTCGGCGAGCTCGACCGCGACCTCGTCGACCTTCATCGTTCCGGACCGGACGCGGGTCACCTTGCCCGACACGTTCGGCGGCACGAGGACGCGGTGCTCGAGGTTCTTCGCCTCGGGGACCGTGCCGAGGACCGCACCCGGACGGACGGCGTCCCCCTCCTTCACGGAGGGCCTGAAGTCCCACAGCTTCTCGCGGCTCAAGCCGGGCGACTTGACCCCGCGGAGGATGAAGTCCCCCATCGCCTTCTGGAGGACGGGCAGGGGGCGCTGCACGCCGTCGTAGATGCTCCCGAGCAGGCCGGGCCCCAGTTCGACGGTGAGCGGGCGGCCCGTGTCCACGACGGGCTCCCCGGGCCGGACGCCGGACGTCTCCTCGTACACCTGGATCGTCGTCCTGTCGCCCGTGATGCGGATGACCTCGCCCATGAGCCGCTCGGAGCCGACGAGCATGACGTCGTACATACGCGGCCGCAGGCCGATCGCCGTCACGACGGGTCCCGCCACGCGAACGATCGACCCGCCCGCCTTCCCCTTCGCGTCCGCGTGCATCGCCACCCCGGCCCACCTCACTTGAACAGGTCCACGCCGATGGCCCGCCGGATCTTCGTGCGGAGGTCCTCCGACTCCGTCGAGCCGACCGCGATCACGACGGGCCTCGCGACGGTCTCCAGGCGTCGCCGCATCGTGTGGCTCAGCTTCTGCACGTCGGCCGTCTCGAGGACGAGGATCCCGACGTCGGGATCGTCGAGCACGTGCGCGATCCGCCGCTCGAGCTCCTCCGGCGCCGCGGTCACCGTCTTGCGCACCCCGACGAGCTGGAACCCCTGGACGAAGTCGTCCCGGCCGACCGCGGCGAGCTCCACGTCACATCACCAGCAGGCTGCGGATCACGTCCGTCGGGAGGTTGCTCTCCTTCCCCCGGGCGATGAGCCGGACGTTCTGGATCTCGCGGTCCTTCCGCACGACGTAGTCGAGGATGGGCAGGATCGAGAGCGGATGGAGGTGCGCGAACCTCGAAGCCTCCCGGAGATGGACCTTCTCCACCTTGCGGATCAGGACGCCGACCCCGGTCGTCCGGACCTGCGCGAGGTCTTCCGAGATGTCCTCGTAGAACGAGGTGTCTTCGAGGCGCTTCACGAGCGCCGCATGGTCGAGACCGACCGTCTGCGTCAGCTCCTCGACCTCGAGCTCCGACCCCCCCGGGAGGAAGATTTCCCGATCGAACGACGCCCTCGCGGCCCAGACGCGTAGGAGCGTCTTGAGGTTCACGATGTCGATCTCCCGCTCGACGAAGTCCCGCATGAGCCGGTTCGCGTCCGTCGACGGCGGGATCGAGCCGAGGAGGTCCGCGTAGTACAGTCTCGAGGCGAGGTCCTCCCACGCGGACCACCGATCGACCTGGCTCGGCTTCTTGCCGAGGCTCTCCAGGGCGTGCGCGTAGATCGTCCCGGCGAGCTCCCGGAACACGTCCTCGAGGGTCTCCGCCGCGACGAGGTCCAGGAGGAACGCCTCGCTGAAGCTCCCCGCGGGCACGAGCTCCTCCTCGATTTCGTGCGCCGACGCGCCGTGAATCTTCGCCCGGACGATCGTCTTGACGTTCTCGAGGTCCCAGCGGTCCAAGTAGTTGCCCACCATCGTGCGCAGCTGGCCCTCGCAGAACTCGTAGATCTGCGTGTACGTCTTCGCGAGGTTCCGGGACACCGCCATCTCGATGAGATCGACGCCTCCGTACTTCGCGCCGAGGGCGACCATCTCGGCCTTGTACTCCCGCTCGCCGAGGAACCGCGCGATCTCCGGGATGCCCATCTGGAGCAGTCGGCCGTACGTCTCCTCGGGGAGCAGGTGCGCCCGCTTCGCGCGGACACGAGCCGTCACGTACGGATAGTTGCCGGACTCGATCGGGATCCGGTCGCGGACCCATCGGTACCGGCGGACGAACTCCTCGCCTAGCTCCGCGAAGGCGTCCCCGGCCATAGAATCTCCGCGACCTCCTTCACGGAATCGTGCCACACGTCGCGGAGGAGCGACTCGAACCGCAGGTCGACGCGCCGCGTGCCGTCCGCGGACTCGATGAGGAGCCCCCCCGCACACTCGATCGTTCCGGCGTACCGACTCCCCACGAGCCGTCGCACGACGTCCTCGTCCTTCCGGCTCGCATAGACCTTCCCGCCTCGCCATTCCGTCTCGTTCGCCGCGAGGAGCCCTCGGAGGAGCGCTTCCGTGTCCCGCGACGCGGAGAGCGTCGCGAGGGTCCGGCGTTAGACTTCGTCGAGGGCCTCCTTCTGCGCCGCGAGGGCGATCTTCCTTGCGTCGAGCTCCGCCCGGGCGAGTTCCTGGACGCGCCGGCGCTCCGCGAGCTGCCTCGCTCGCGCCTCCGCCTCCTCGGCGAGGCGGACGCCGTCCGCGCGAATCTCGGTGAGGAGCCGCTCGCGCTCGAGGTGGGCCCCCTCCAGGACGAGATCCGCCTCCGTGCGGCCCTTCTCGAGGATCGCCTGGACGACCGTGTCCAAGGTCATGCACGGGTCGCCGTCTCAACTCAGCTGTCCGATCAGCAGGAAGGCGATGATCAGGCCGAAGATCACGATCGTCTCGGGGATCACGATCAGCGGGAGGACCCGACCGAACAATTCGGGTTTCTCCGCAATCGCCCCGACGGACGCCGCGCCGATCACCTTCTCCGCCCAACCCGTCGCTAGCGCCGATCCCGCGAGCGTGATCGCGGCGGCGATGGCGACGAGGCCCTGTGCTTCCGCTGCCACTGGCATGTTGTTTTACACCTCCAACTGCGTTCTCATCCCAAAGGGCCGGAACAGCGTGCCGGAGCCCTTGAAGAACTTGATGAAGAACTCCACGTAGTTGAGGCGGATCGACTGGATCGCGGCAGACACGGCACCGAGGAGGAAGATGATGAGATGGAAGATTACCAGGACGACGCAGCCCAGGACCAGCGCGACAACGTCCCCGGTGTCCAGCCACGGGAAGAACCCGACCTCGAGGGCAATCACGTTGAACGCGAAGGCCATCGCCGCCTTCGCGACGCCGACGGCCGCGAGCCGTGCGTACGAGATCATGTTCGCGAGGAGGCCGAAGACCTCCATGATGGCGAGCCCGCTCTCCGTGGCGAGGAGCAGGACGAGTCCGGCGATCAGCAGGAACACGGCGACGTCGGGCACGGGATTCGCCGTCGCGTCGAATCCGAGGCTCTCGAAGATCGAGATGCCCCCGAAGGTGGAGCTCCCGCGCGGGAACCAGGCGAGGGGACCGTTCCAGATCGTGCGTCCCATGCCGGGCCATCGTGCGGCGCGCACGATGATCAGCACGAACATGCCGGTCAGGATGAGGAGCCACGACACCTTGCCGACCGCGTGCTTCTTGTTGTGCCCGACCTCGTTGAAGAGGCCGATCACGTACGCGGCGCCGAGATGCAGGAACGAGGCGGCGATCGCGAGGACGATGAAGTCGGGCACTTGGTGGAGCTTCTCGATCGTCGCGCGGATCGGGATGTCGAAACCGAGGATGCTCGACCACGTGACCTGCTCGGCGCGGCTCAGGGCCTCGGGGGGCTCGTGGAACGGCACGCCAAACGCTTCCGCGAAGAAGAACATCCCGAACAGGAACGCGAAGAACCCGCCCACGGTGATCGAAATGATGAGGTCCCGGAACATGCCCGGCGTCTTGATCCGCTGGAGCAGGAGAGCGCCGAACACGAGCCATACCGCCCCGTACCCCGCATCGCCGATCATGATTCCGAAGAAGATCGGGAAGCCGATCGCGACGATGAACGTCGGGTCGATCTCCTTGTAGCTCGGCGTCGAGAACAGCTTCACGAAGAACTCGAAGGGCCGCAGCGGACGGGCGTTGCGCAGGAGGACCGGCGGGTCCGCCGCATGCGCGTCCGTCTCCAGCTCGGACAGATGCACCTCCGGGATTTTCGCGACGGCCGACGTGAGCGCCGGGAACGTGTCGGTCGGCACCCAGCCCTCCACCACGAAGCTGTGCTCCGTGACCGCGAAGCGCAGGGGCGCCTCCGCCTTCTCGACCTGCACCTCGAGGTGCGCCTTCGCGGCCGCGAGGAACCCCGCGTACCGCTCGCGCAGGGTCCCAAGGCGCCCTTCGATGTCCGCGAGCCGCCTCTCCCAGCGCTCCTTCTCGGTCGAGAGGCCGGACACCAGCGCGTCCGGCCTGCCATCGCCCTCGGGGACGGCCACGGGCGTGAAGGCCGCGCGCGCCAGGACGTCGCGGACCGCGCCGGCGTGGGCCTTCGCGACGAACACGGCGAGGAACCCGGCCGATCCGAACGCCTCGTACTCCTGCGTCACCTGGCTGAGGTCCTCGACCTCGCGGTTCGTCCGTCCCACGAGGACCTCGAGGCTCTCGTACCCCCGGTAGTCCGCGAGGTCGAGAGGAAGGGACGCGAAGGGCGTGAGTTCCTCGATCCGCCGGTTCAGGTCGGCGAGCAAGGCCTGCGTCTTCTTCCTCGCGGAGTCCTCCTCCGAGATGTTCAGCTCGAGGGCGAGGATCTTCGCGCGGATGTCACCGGATACCTGCTCCCTGCGGGCCCCCTTCGGCTCTTCGACGTGCAGGACGGAGGCGATCGAGCGGAGCTTCACGAGCACCTCGGAGGCCTCCGAGGCCTGCCGTAGGGGTCTGCCGATGTCGAGGCCGTACTCCCCCTCGCGGTGGTCGACGATGTGGACAAGTTCGAGGGAGTAGAGGGTCTCGATGACGCCTTCCAGCGCATCCCGCGGACCCACGAGCAGAGCCCGCGTCATCGGGGCGGGTCTAAGCATGGATGGCACCCTTGAACCGCTCGATCAAGCGCTCGACCGCGCGGTCCATGTTCGAGTCGGCCATCGATCGGAGCGACGCGGCCTCCTTTCGGCCCTCGGCGAGGACGCGTTCTTTCGCCTTCGCAATCGTCGTCTCTGCGTCGCGCAGAATCGCCTCCCCGCGCCGTTCCGCGTCGGCCCGGATTCCGTCCCGAAGTTCAAGGGTCTCCTTGCGTGCGTTCCGGAGGATCCTCTCGCGCTCGGCCTGCGCCCCGTCCAGGGTCCGTCGGACCTCCTCCTCGACGGACTTGATTCTATGGAGAGTTTCCTCCTTGTTCATAAGGTCCGTTCCCGCGAGAAGTAGGAGTTCCTTTTAAGGGTTTTGACCTCTCCGCAGTTCGCCGCCCACATCGCGGCATCGTGAGCCTTGCCATAATCATTCACACTTTTATATAAAAACATCTGGATTCGTGGAGCTAGGGATCTCTCTCCGTAGAACAGCGTTCGAAATCGCGCGTGTTTTTCTCCGAGTGCACAACATATAAATAGGGTACCTTCTTTGTCGCAGCCGCCCGAGGGCCCCCGGTCGCGTCGGGATTGAGAGGGTCATGGGATGAGGAGTTTCGCACTCTTCGTAGCGGTAGGCTTGATGGCCCTTTCCCTTGCGCCCGCGCTCGCCGCGCGCTCCGCCGCCCAGGGCGGCCTGCCTCGGCTGTCCGTCTTCGTCGACGGCATGACGCAGGACGGGGAGTTCGTCTTCGCGCCCAGCCGGATTCTCATCCCGCAGGTGCCGATCATCCTGAACGTGACGTTCCGGAACAACGAGTCCACCCCGGGCGTCGTCCACACCTTCACGATCGACGACGAGAACGCGAGCGTTCCCCCACGGATCGACACGGACAACGTGGCCCAGGGAATGAACGTGACCCTGGAATTCACGATCCTCGCGGCGGACCGGATCGAGTTCAACGGGACGGCCTTCGCGCCCGAGCAGGGCGACCGCGGCATCGTCTTCTACTGCATCCCCCACCGCCCGGCCGGCATGGTCGGCGAGATTGTGCTCGCGACGGCGGCGGAAGAGGCCGGTCAGGACCTCGGCATCCTGCTCCGAGCGTACTGGATCGGGATGATCGGGATCTTCGCGACCCTGCTGTGGATCGGCATCAGCTACTTCGTGATCAAGTCCTCGAGCCGGCGCTTCACGGACCACCGGCAACACGTCCGGAGGGGGCTTCCGTGACAGAGATCATCCGGGCCGACGCCCCCCGCCGGAGCACGATGGCCGCCCTCGCGATCGGCGGGCTGATCGTCGGCATCCTTTGGTTCACGGCACTCACGGTCGTCGTCGCGCAGCAGGTGACGTCGGGCATCGTGGATGCGAACGCGAACGCGGCGATGGGCGTGTTTCTCGGGATGATCTTCATCCTCTTCGCGGTCGCACTCGACGTCTACCGCAAGGAGTACATGCCCGACGAGCTCATCCACAAGATCCGGCGGCCGAAGGTCGTTCCGCCGAGGATGTTCCGCTGAGGTGGGCACGTGAGCTGGGAAGGCGGCGAGCGGACACGCGGATGGACCCGGCGCGAGTGGGTTCAGTTCGGCATGGCCGCGGGAACCGTCGGGATGCTGGGAGCCGTTGGCGCGTCGAGCGCGGGCCAGCTGCTCCCGCCACCCCTCCGATTCAACGGGGAGATCCGCGAGCAGATCCACTACACGAAGTTCCCGACGCCTCAGTGGTGGAACCCGCGTGCGGGGAGACCGATGCGGGTCGCGGACTTCGTGACGGAGTGGCTCGGCGCGACGGGCGTGTGGCGCGGCCTGTTCGCGGACGGCCGGTACGTGCCCGGCACGGGGTTCCCGGTGGTCGTCGTACGCATCAAGCGGGACCTCGTGAACTTCCGCGAACCGACGCCCGAACAGATACCCGCGCCGCTCCCGGAGGGCTTCTCGCTCTACTACGACGACCCGGACCGCGACGTCCGCATTGTCGTCCTGTTTGACCGCTGCGTCCATCTGTGCTGCTACCCCGGATGGCACGTCGTCACGGATCCGCCTCCGGGACGCGACTACTCCGTCTACATCGGCTCGGAGCGCGC
Organism: Methanobacteriota archaeon; assembly: GCA_052389495.1. Taxonomy (GTDB): domain Archaea; phylum Thermoplasmatota; class Thermoplasmata; order RBG-16-68-12; family RBG-16-68-12; genus RBG-16-68-12. The sequence goes on from JBQTHW010000021.1 coordinate 6,986, forward strand.
GCAGACGGAACCGTGGACGTACAAGCTGTACGGACAGGACCCGCTGTACTGCGTCTGCCATGCGTCTCAGTACGAGCCCACGTCGCTCGTCGTGAACGACAACGAGAAGAGCGGTGCACGGTACGTGGGGGCGGAGCGGGTCCACGGCCCGGCCCACCGCGCCCTGCCGGTCGTGCCCGTGAAGGTCCAGAACGACGTCCTCGTCGGGGGCATGGCGGACCCCCGGTGGTACATCTACTGCGCGTAGGGTGGACACGATGGCGAGCGGATCGATCCGGCGGGACACGGGGCGCATGGTCTTCCGCTGGATCGCAACGCGCTTCCCGACGGCCCCGTGGGCGGACCTCACCCGCAAGGCGATTCAGACGGACCAGCGGCAGATGCCCCGGAGCCACGCGGAGAAGTACGAGCTCAAGACGATCTGGTACTGGTACCCGCTCTACTGCCTCGGCGGGATCAGCTTCGTCTCGTTCATCGTCCTGACGATCACGGGGATCCTCCTCGGGTTCTTCTACGTCCCGGACGGCAGCCTCCAGCTCACGACGGACGGCGAGATCGTGAACCCCGCGTGGCTTTCGATGAACCGCCTCATGCTCGATGTGCCCTTCGGCTTCATCGTCCGCGGGATGCACCACTGGTCCGCGCACATCATGATCGCGGCCGTGTTCCTGCACATGACGCGCGTGTACTTCACGGGCGCGTACAAGAAGCCCCGCGAACTGAACTGGCTCCTCGGCGTCGTCCTGCTGATGATCACGATCCTGTTCGGCTACTCGGGGTACCTCCTGCCCGCGAACAACCTGAGCGAGGGCGCGGCGAACATCGGGATCAACATGACGCGGGCGACGCCCCTCATCGGGGACGCCGTCGCGACGCTCATGTGGGGCGACGTCAGCACGCTCTCCGGGATCTACATCCTGCGCATGTACTGGCTCCACGTGTTCATCCTGCCCGCAATCGGGACGGGGCTCATGCTGCTCCACATGGCGCTCGTCTGGATCCAGGGCGTCGCGGAGCCGCACTGAGGTGGACGATGGAGATCGAGCGCGTCAAGGCGAAGGTCCTCGAAGGGAGGCCGGGCTTCCCGCTCCAGTACGGGCCCCAGCGTGCGGACCACCAGCCCGGAATCCCGTTCTGGCCTCAGGAGGCGACCCGGGATTTCGTCGTGATCTCGATCCTCGTCGCGATCATGTTCTTCCTCTCCGCGTACGTCACGCCGTTCCTCGGGCCCCCGCGGAGTCCCCAGATCTCCGAGCTCATCGTCCCGGACTGGTACCTCCTGTATTCCTGGGGCCTCCTGAAGATCGCGGACATCTTCCCTCAGTTTGTGATCGGGGACGGGACGCCCCTCGAGACGCGGTTCGATGCGGCGTTCTGGGGCGACATCCTGAGCGGAATCCCCGTGATCTTCCTCCTCCTGCTCCCGTTCCTCGACCGGGGCCGGGAGGCCCGACCGGCGAAGGCTCCGTTCCGTGCCGCCCTCGGCATCTCGTTCCTGATCGTGTGGATCTTCTTCGCGTCCCTCTACGCGATCCGCGAGGTCGTCGCGGAGCGGTGGCAGACCCCGGACATCGATCCGGGCGAGGCCTCGACGGCCACCGCGCTGATCCCCGACGACACGATGAAGCTGTTCCTGTTCGTCCCGTCCATCCTCGTGTTCTTCGGGAGCTATGTCGCCCTGCGCCGGCTCGGATACCAGCCCATCCGGAGGTGGCTCGTCACCCTGTGCTCCCTCGGCGCGTTCGGCGTCGCGGCGCACTCCCTCCTCATCCTGGCGGCTCCGGGCTGGCTCGTCCCGCTCGCGGAGCCGTACCGCCTCGAGCTCACCGTGTTCTTGGCTATTCTCTCCGTGGCGTCCGTCCTCGCGGCCCTCGCGGTCGTCAGCCTGCCGGAGACGAAGGCCCGCAAGGCGGTGCTCCTCGTCGGTGCGGTGGCGCTCGCCGCGTTCTTCGGCTGGTTCGTCTACCTCGATCGCACGAATCCGACCGGGCTCCTGTTCGTCCTCGGGGTCCTGTACCCGAATATGAACACGCTCCTGTTCCTGCCGTCCTTCGTCGTCGTGACGGCGTGGCTCGGGCTCCGCCGACCGTACAGCTCGTACGAGTACCTCCTCAACGAGTGCTACCAGTGCGGCAAGTGCCACACCGTGTGCCCCGTCACGAAGGTCGAGGACGACGCCCTGGGGGGCCTGAACCTCGTGTACAACACGTTCAAGAAGCAGCACGACGGGGTGCCGCTGTGGACGTGCCTCGCGTGCGACGCATGCAGCGCGGTCTGCCCGCTCGACATCAAGTACAGCGACTACATCCTCGAGGAGCGCGCGAAAAGCCAGGGACGCCTGGCCGCGGACGGAGGTGAGGACGCATGATGGAGACGGAGTACGGACCCGGCCGGACGATCCCGCATCCGGTCCTGTTCCGGCTGCTCGATGCCGAGGCGGACGACACGACGATCCCGGAGATCAAGGTCGAGCATCCGTCGGAGGTCGCGTACTACCCGGGCTGCATCGACTACTACGACCAGGAGATGCAGTTTTCCCACATGAACTACGGGGACACGAACCACGGGATCATCTTCGACTCGTCGATCAAGCTGCTGCGCGCCGTCGGCATCGAGCCGATGATCCTCGACCGCTCCTTCATGAAGTGCTGCGGCCACGACCAGCTGTGGCAGGGCAAGGTCGACGTGTTCAAGAAGATGCGGGACTACAACACGAAGGTCATCCAGAAGCTCGGCGTGAAGACGCTCGTCACGTCGTGCGCGGAGGGCTACCGCACGTTCAAGCTCGACTACCGACTGCCCGGCGTCCGCGTCGTCCACGTCACGCAGATCCTGTACGAGCGCGGCCTGCGGATCCCGCCGTCCGGCGACGGTGGCAAGCGGATCCGGGTCGCGTACCAGGACCCCTGCCGCTCGTGCCGCCAGATGCCCGTCGATCCCGTATACGAGGAGCCGCGCGAGCTGATCAAGCGCGTCGACACGGCGGACCTCGTGGAGCTCAAGACGTTCCGCGCGGACGCGCAGTGCTGCGGCGTCGCCCAGATGATGTACTGCAACGACAAGACGAAGGGGATTACCGCGAAGCGCATGGACGAGGCGACGGAGGTCGGCGCGGACTACCTGCTCACCGCCTGCCCGAAGTGCCTGACGCACTTCGGATGCCTCCACCACGAGAACAAGTGGAAGCCCGGGGCCGACCGGTACGCGTACCGGGTGATGGACATCACGCAGTTCCTTGCGGAGCGGCTGCCCGGAGACTACCCGACGGGAGGCAACGTCGACGCGAGACGCAAGGAACCGCCCGCGCCGGGCCGTCGAGGGTGACGTCATGGCGACCGCTCCCCCGACCCCTGCGCCGACGCCCGCCGCCCCTCCCGCGCCGGTGGATCCCCGCGTCGCGTACTACCGCGGCGTCCGCCAGATGAACGTCCAGCTCGCGAAGGAGCGCTACAAGGCGTTCTACAAGGGCCGGACGCAGGAGTTCATCCGGGGCCGCGGCACGGTCGCGATCGTCGACGAGGAGGTGTGCATGGGCTGCACGCACTGCTTCGACAACTGCGCGTTCGAAGCGATCGACATGGCGGACCGCAAGTTCGCGCTGCCCGACTACTCGTACACGTCCCGGAAGGCCGTGATCGTCTACGACAACTGCGTGGGGTGCGAGAAGTGCGCGCTCGTGTGCCCGGTCGACGCGATCACGATGGCCCCGAAGCACGGCTTCGAGTCGAAGGAGGGCAAGCTCGTTCCGACCACGCCGCCTCCGCCGAAGCCCGCCGCGCCCGCGCCAAGACCCGCGGCGGCCGTCCCGGCACCGCGACCGGAGCCGCCGTCCCCGGGGGCGCCGTAGGTGGCCGGGCCGACGGACGACGTCGTGCGGGCCCACAAGGCCCCGAAGGCGCCCCGCATGACGTTCCGCCAGGAGATCCAGACGATCCAGAACCTACCGAAGGTGCAGCGGCTCATCGTGATCCTGAAGGTCGCCGGGGTGTTCCTCGTCGCGATCGGGCTCGAGGGGATCGTGATCGAGCCGCAGCAGCTGTGGCTCACGGCGGTGTTCGTCCCGCTGGGACTCCTCGTGTCCCTCCTCCCGATCCGCATCCGCACGGGTCGGTGCATCGCCTGCGCGGGCACCCTCCAACGCGACCAGGCGATCTGCCCGGCGTGCGGCGCGCCCCAGATGTGAGCCCGCCGAGGGCGCGCGTCAGGGCGTGACGAGCGGCTGGATCACGCGGGGGGTGTCGATCTCGAGTTTGAGCCGGCGCAGGATCTCCATCCGTCGACGGAACGCAGGGCTGTCGTCCCACAGGTGGGCGATCCTCGAGACGTACGTCGCGCCCGGGACGTCCGCGGCGGCGCTCGCGATCCCCTTTGACAAATCGTAGACGCGGTGGCGCTCCCTCGGCGACTCGAACGCGGGGAAGGCCGACAGGATGCCGCTCGACCTCAGGGATGCGATCAAGCTCGGCCTCGCGGCGACTTGCTCGCCGAGCCGCTTCGCTCGCTCGACGAACGCAGGGAGCGCCTTGACGGGCAGGCGGACCTCGCCGACGAACAGCCCCTGCACGAGGCGGTCCGCCGCCTTGCGGTACGCCTCCGCGGGAACGTCGAACGGGTTCGGGACGTCCGTGGCCTTCGCCTTGAAGCCCGCCATCACGCCGTCGTACGCCTTCTCGCGTGCGACGTCGCCCGCCGCCGGGCCGCCGATCCCCAGCTGCACGGTGATGGCATCCGCGGGGACGCCGGGTCGCAGGAGGCCGGACGCGCCCGCGTCGGCGACGTGGACCCAGGAGGGCGTCCTGAGGGAACCGGCAAGGCGGTCCAGTGCGGCGGACGCCTTCGAGGCGTCCTCGTAGCCGTACGTCAGGGTCTTGCGGGCCGCGGGCGCCGGCACGAGCCGGAACGCGACCTCCGTCGGCACGACGAACTCGTCGGCGAAGGGGAGGATCGCGTGGAGCAGGTCGTACCCGGCCCCCTCGCCCGAGACGTCCTCGAAGCCGATCCGCGTGCGGTGGCCGTACGCCGACACGGAGCGCAGCGCGGTGACGTACTCCGCGAACTCCGCGCGGTACGACGCGTACGGCGCGTCCCCCCAGACGCCGTCGCCGATCGAGAAGTCGAGGGGGACGGTCGGCACGAAGGGCACGAGGCGCCCCGTGGCCCGGGCGGCGTCGTACGCGTCCTTCCACGTCGCGCCCACCTGGACGACCGCGCGGTGCCCGCCCTCCAGGTCGATCGCCCGGTACGCTCCGAAGTCGAGCTGCACGCCGCGCTGCTCCGGGACGAGCCAGTCGTGGGTCAGCAGGACCCGCGGTTTCGGCACGAGGCCGACGTCGCGGTCCTTTCCGACGCCCAACTCCTTCCGGAAGAAATGGTAGTCCTCCAGCGCGAGCCCGAGGTTGACGCTGCTCTCGCTCCCGTTGAACACCTGGACGAGCTTGCGGATCTCCGCGTCGTCCTTCACCTTGACCGTCGCGGCCGGCGCCCGCGTGAGACGCGCGATGATCTCCCGCGGCAGGACGCGGTCGTCCCGGGTGAACACGGCCTTGATCAGCGCCTCCCGGACGACGTCCCGGAGCGCCGGGATCCGCACGGCCTCTTCGATGAACGTCCAGTCGCGCAGGAGGCCCACGTCAGGCACCTCCCACACGCCGGTACGCACGCGCATACCGGTCCCGCGTCGGCTTGATCCGCCGCAGGAACGCCGCGAGGTCGAGCCCCAGCCCCATTGCGAACGGCGGGATTGTGTCGATGATCGGCCATGTGAACTTCGTCCAGACCTCCGTCGTCTTGCCGGCGTTGATCTTCCGCCGGGGGTCGAACACGTCCTTGACCGCGCCCATGAAGGGCGTCGCGCGGCCGTGCATCTTGTAGAGGTTGAAGACCATGAACAGGCCGAGGCCCATCGGGTGCCCTCCGAGCGCCCGCGCGGCGTCCCCCATCTTCTTCACGAACCCGAGGGCGGCGGGCCCGGACGGACGCGTGTCGTCCATCAGGACGTACGGCGCGAGGACGGCGGACGTCGGGTCCTGGAGGGCGACGTGGACCGCGCCGTCGAGCTTGAGCTTTCGGAGGAGCGTGCGCGCCTCGGACGTCGCCTCCTCCAGGCGAGCGACGGGCACGACGTTGCTCGAGACGACGAGGCCGCGGCTCAGGCGGCGCGCGCCGTACATCGTGAAGCGACGCGCCCAGAGGTCCGACGCCGCGTCGGCGGGCAGCTTCGTGCCGCCCGCCTTCGCCGCGAGGGCGTCGATCTCCCTCTCCTGCTCGAGGACCTCGTCCTTGTGGCCCTGGAGCGCGACGAGGGCGATGTCCGTGGGTTCCGGGACGTCCGGCCGGAGCGCCCGCTCCAGGACGAAGTGATCGCGGTCGAGGAGGGCGACGTGGGCGGGTGCAAGGTCCGCGGCCGCGATCGCCCCGAGGAACCGGACGCCCTCCGCGAGGCCCTTGAACGCGTACGCGACGGCACGCGACTCCTCGGGCTTCGGGTGGACCCGGAGGACGGCCCTCGTGACGATCCCGAGGGTGCCCTCCGATCCGAGGAACAAGGACTTGAGGTCCGCGAAGCGACCGCCCGCGTCCCGAACCGAACCCGTGCGGACGATCGACCCGTCGGGCAGGACGACCTCCAGGTCGACGATCACGTCTCGGAGGGAGCCGAAGCGGTACGCGCCGACGCAGGCCGCGCCGGAGTTGATCGCCCCGCCGACCGTGCTCGCGGGCGCGGCGATCGGGACGACGCCGAGGGACAGCCCCTTCGACGCGACGTACGCCGCGAGGTGGTCCCACGGCACGCCGGCCTCGACCGTGACCGTGCGACTCGCGGCGTCGAGGGAGAGGATCTTGTTCATCTTCCGCATGTCGACGAGGACGCCGCCCCGGTTCGGGACGGCCCCGCCGAACGCCCCCGTGCCGCCGCCCCGTGGCGTGAGTGGGAGCCCACTCTCGTCACTCAGCTTGACGATTGTCGAGACCTCCTCCGTCGTCTGCGGGAGGACGACGAAGTCGGGGTACAGGCGCCACTGCAGGAGGGCGGGCTTCGGGAGGGAGGCGAAGTCGTGGCTGTACACCATGCGCTCGTGCTCGCCCCGCGCGACGCGTTCGGGCCCGAGCGTGTTCACGAGCCGGCGATGGGCATAATCCTTGGACGCCATCCCGGTCCCCTCGTCGGGCGCCGTAAAGTCCCTTTCGGGATAAAGATACCGTCGGGTGCGGAGGCGCTCAGACGTTCAGGGAGCGGACGATCTGTTCCTTGAGGCGCTGGATGTCCGCGCCGGACGAGTAGACGCCGAGCGCCTGGGACGCGGCGACGACCTGCTCGTCCGTCGCACGGTCGACGGCCCTCGCGATGTCCAGCTTGAGCTGCATCTCGCTCTTCCCCGCGCTCGGGACGCCGAGGGACACCGCGGCCTTCTCCGTCTTCACGCGCGTGTCGCGGACTTCTATCTCCCGGAGCTCCGTGCTGATCTGCCGCTCGACCTCCATCTTCCCACGGCGGAACTCGCCGAGGGCCTTTCCGATGCCCCGCGCGAGCTCGGGGAGCTTCGACGGACCGAAGAGGAGGAGGATTGCGATGATGATGAGGAGCACGATCCACTCGATGCCCCCAGGCAGGATCTGGGCCGTCACGGGGTCGATGCCAGACAAGGCCTTCCCATCGCAGTCCAAGGAAAACGAGTCTTATGAGCTTTTCGCCCTTCGTTCGCGCGACCAGACTGCGACGTAGCCACCGACGTACAGGGCGAGCATCGGGATGGAGACCAAAATCATCGTCACGCCGCTCCCGTCGGGTGTCACGATCGCGCCGAAGACAAAAATTGCGATGACCGCGAAGCGCCAGTGTCGCTTCCAGAAGCTCGCGTCGACGAGGCCGACCGCTGTGACCGCGTACATGACGACGGGGAGTTCGAATGCGGCCCCGAAAGCCACGAGGAAGACTGTGACGAAGCTGATGAATTCGTCCACGAATAGGAGCGGGGTTTCCACGCCAAGCCGACGCGCAACGGAGTACAGAAAGTCGAACGTGAAGGGAAGGACGACAAGGTGCGCGAGGACAACGCCAGAGAGAAAGAGTGCCAGAACGGGGATGGCCACCCTAAGGATAATCCGTCGCTCGGATGGCTTCAGTGCGGGCCCAATGAACTTGCCGAACTCGTAGGCCATGACAGGGGAGGACAGGATGACGGCGAGGAAGAAGGCAACCTTGACTTCGACAATCACAGCGTCCCATATCTGAAAGTTCTTGAGTTCTACGTCTGGCGGTTTGTAGTAGTCGACAAGGTAGCGGACTACCCGATCAGCGGTGTTGTTTGAGAGAACGCTTGGGACCGGAACCGGGACCGGAACGCCCCCGACGTCAAAGAACTGGACGTCGAACGCGATGAAGAGGACGAAGAAAACCAGGAGGAACGCGACGACGACGCGCAGCCGTTGGCGGAGCTCGTCAAGGTGTTCAAAGAACGACATCCGGCGCTCGCCGGGCTCTTTTCCCATCTCGGCGGCCGCCACGTCACGCTCCGAGCCGACGAAGACCGCTTCCCTTATGGAGTTTCCGAACGCCGCCTACGCGTATCGGTCCTCCGTCAAGGGGTCCGCCGTGTTGCTGTAGCCCCGGACCTCCCAGTAGCCGAGCTCGTCGTCCTCCATGAACGTCACGCGGCGCACCCACTTTGCGCTCTTCCATGCGTATCGCTTCGGCACGAGGAGGCGTAGCGGGCCTCCGTGCTCGGCCGGCAGCGCCTGGCCGTCCCACCGGTACACGAGTGCGACGTCATCATCGTAGAGGACAGTGACGGGATGGGACGTCGTGTATCCGTCCCCGCAGTGAAACGACGCGAACCGCGCGGCGGCTCGAATCGCCGCGCGTTCCGCGAGGTCCTTGACCGACACCCCGACCCACTCGTTGTCGAACGTCGACCAGCCGGTGACGCAGTGGAACGCGGAGGTGAACGTCTTCGACGGCAGCTTGAGGAACTCGTCGTACGTGAAGCGCAGCGGGCTGCCCACGGATCCGTCCACGCGGAGGTCCCACTCCTTCGGATCGAACCGCGGAACGATCCCGAGATCGAGGCGGGGCCACTTCTTCACCTCGCGCTGGCCCGGAGGCAGCACCTTCGCGACAACCATGCGAGGCGAGAGAGCATCCTCTCGGATATAAACCGTTGGAGCGCGCGTGAGCCGCGCACGCCCTTCGCCTCCCGTCGAGAGGACGGAAATCGAGTCCCGACGGTTCTGTAACGTCTGGGTGCGTCCCCAACGTGACTCCACTCCGCATCCGCTCCTCCCATGCGCCCACTGGTCGCGCCAGCAGGTCGTAGTCGGGAATCACAGCATCAGCGCGGAGGGCACCGGGGTGGAACCGTACACCCCTTGGCCTCTCCCGAGGCCGGGTAGACTGGACAGACCCACGACGGGCCGTCGCGCCTCCGAGATGCGACGGCGTTCGTCGCACCCCGGGCCCGTCTGTGTTCTGCGCAGGGCGCGTCATACCGGACGGACCACTCGACGGTGGTCTTCCACCGGAGGGCTTGTCGCACGGGGAACGGACTCTCTCCCCTTGAGCGATTCCCGGAGAGGTCGGTGAAAGTACCCACCCGACGTTACAGAGCCATCCCGACAAAGGTTTAAGTGGGTGCCCCATTTTTCGGCGCGAAATGCTGCTGGAAGACTACGCGCCGGTGGCCCTTTTCGCGATCCTCGCGGTCCTCTTCCCGCTCGGTACGTTCTTCGCGACGCGTCTCTTCCGGCCGGACCACCCGACCCCCCTCAAGGACCTGACGTACGAATGCGGCGAGCTGCCTGAAGGCGAGGCGCAGATCCAGTTCCACTTCCAGTACTACATGTTCGGCCTGATCTTCGTCGTGTTCGACGTCGCGGCGATCTTCCTCCTGCTCTGGGCGTTCGCGTGGGACGGACTCCTCGCGGTCGCGGGGGCGGCCTCGAAGTTCTCGATCTTCATCTTCCTGATCATCATGTTCGTCGCGACGCAGTACGCGCTCAAGAAGGAGGAGGTCATCCAGATTTGAGCGGGGTGGCCGGCCCGACGGCCGCGTACGCGAACCGGCCGGTCCCCGGGATCGAGGAGGAGATCTACGCCCAGCTCGTCGCTCGGTTCAAGGACCGTCTGGCGTCGGCGAGGGTCGTGCGCCCACGCGTCGTCGCAATCGCGATCGATCGCGAGATCCTAATCGACGTGTGCACGTACCTCAAGGAGGCCCTCGCGTTCGAGCACCTCTCCTGTATCACGGCGATCGACTGGAAGGACCGCTTCGAGAGCGTGTACCACGCGTCGAACTGGCACAACGGGTGCATCGTCCAGGTCACCGCGCGCATCCCGTACGACGACCCGCGAATCGCGAGCGTCGTACCCCTGTGGCACGCGGCGGACTACCACGAGCGCGAGGCGTGGGACCTCATGGGCATCGTCTTCGACGGACACCCGAAGCTCGAGCGGATTCTCCTCCCGAAGGACTTCCGGTTCCACCCGCTCCGTAAGGACTTCGCGCAGGAGGTCGACCGGCAGTACATCAGCCGGCGGAAGCTGAAGGGGGGCAAGTGATGCCCGAGTTCTGGATCAACATGGGTCCCCAGCACCCGATGACCCACGGCCTCTGGAACATGCGGGTCAAGGTGGACGGCGAGACGATCGTCGACGCGGAGCCGGAGATCGGCTACCTCCACCGGGGCTATGAGAAGATCATGGAGGTCCGCGAGTTCGAGAAGAACGTCGTCCTCACGGACCGCCTGTGCTACGTGTCGTCGATCACGTGGTCCCACGCGTACTGCCTCGCGGTCGACAAGATGATGGGCGTTGAGGTTCCCGAGAGGGCGCAGTGGCTCAGGGTCATCTCCCTGGAACTCCAGCGGGTGGCGTCCCATCTCATGTGGCTCGCCTCGTACGGCCCGGACCTGGGGCTCCTCACGGGACTCCTTTGGGCCCTCCGTGAGCGGGAGCTGTTCCTCGACCTCATCCAACTCATGTCCGGGGCCCGGATGAACCAGAACTACCCTCGGGTCGGAGGCGTGCGGAACGATGTCCCGGAGAACTTCGACGCGATGTGCCGGCGCAGCATCACTCACTTCTTCGAGAAGTTGGAGGAGTACGAGAAGTTGTTCCACGACTCGAAGGTCTTCCTCATGCGAACCCAGGGCGTAGGCCGGATCTCCGTGGCCGACGCGATCGACTGGGGCGTCACGGGCCCGAACCTGCGTGCGTGCGGACTCAACGTGGACCTCCGCCGGCTCGATCCCTACGAGATGTACGAGGAGGTTGACTTCGAGCCGCAGGTCTGGCGCGGGGGCGACGGCGGGGACTCGTACGCACGGTTCGTCTGCCGGTTCAACGAACTGCGGGAGTCGTGCGGCATCGTCCTACAGGCGGTCGCGAAGATGCCGAAGACGGGCGCGTACCGCACGAAGCCGCCCCGCCGCGCCGAGGGCGAAGGGTTCGCACGCACGGAGGATTCTCGTGGCGAAGCCCTCTTCCATGTCGTCGGGGACGGCGACGACCGGCCCTACCGGGTGAAGATTCGGAGC
>JBQTHW010000022.1:0-5243 GCA_052389495.1 Methanobacteriota archaeon
ATTCGTTTTCCACGAAGCGCGCGAACGCGCTCGCACCCATGTTGCTGACGGCCGGACGTCTCGATTTCCCGGAAGACCTCCTGCCGTTGCTCGAGAGGAGCCGGACCTCCACCGCAAGGGAGCGAGCGAGGGCCCGCGAGATACTGATTCGCGCTTTCGACATGGAGCGGGGTTTGGGTGGACGGCCATTGGCTGCCGACTTCGTTGAGGCCCTCCATGCGGTGCGGGCGCTAGGGGAAATCCAGGCTGTCCGACGTCGGTTCTCAGACTTCCATCGTAAATGCGGGGATCTCGGCGACCTACTTGTCGTGTGCCGAGATCGCATTGAGTTGTATGAATTCAAGTCCGGAGAAAACGCTTCGTGGCATGGCGATCAGCGAAACCGCCTCCGCGCGGCGGCGAGATTGCTGTATGTCACGGTCCACGTCTGGAAGGGGACTCTGGAGGGCAGACGGTTCGTTGTATGTGAAGAAGCGCCATGATTCCGGTTTGCTTGACCCCCTCATCTCCAAATAGCGTGTGCCTGCCAGCTGGCCGCACTTGGAAGGCTGCGGTATCGGAGTAGTAGGAACCCGAAGACCTAAAGTCGCTTTCGCCAACCTGCATGGAGTGAAACGGGCCAGAAGGGATTCGAACCCTTGACCTATCGGTCCCTCCCGGCCGTCCGAGAGGCCAGGCCGATAAGAGCCGATCGCTCTACCTAGCTAAGCTACAGGCCCGCCGCGCGACGAAACCGTGGGCGTTAGTTAAACGTTACGAGGGCCGGCCCGTCCACGCCGCGACGCCGACCCGGCCATCGTTGCACACGAGGAAGACGTCGAACCGATACGAGCTGCTCGTCGACGTGTCGAGGACGAAGTAGTCGCCCACGCCGACGCGCCCGTCCGTGTCGTTGTCGACGAAGGCGAGCAAGGCGCTTCCGTTCGACAGCCCGGGGTCGAGCCGGGCGACCACGACGCCATCTCGCGTCAGGGACGCGTAGAAGGCGCTTCGATCCAGGACGAAGGCCGTCGCGTTCACGCGCAACTCGCCCGCCTCACCGAAGGTGAGCTCGAGGACCGTGGAGGCGCACGGGCTGCCGTGCTCGAAGCCTCGCGGGATGAAGACGACGGCCAGGAGGCCGAGGAAGACCACGCTCGTGACGACGGACCAGAAGAGGAACTTCGTCGCCTGGGGGGGCGGCGAACGCCTTCGCTTGAAGGCGGCCTCGGGCTCCTTCGGCCTCGCGATGCGCATCGGCCTCACTCCACGTAGATCGCGGGGCGTCCGGGGACCGCGAGGCCTGCGCGGGCCTTCGGGTCCCAGCGGGATGGGTCGTCCGCGCGGTACACGTCGACGCGGGCGCCGAGCTCCGTGCGCAGGAACGCGAGGTCGTCCGAGAACCGCTCGAACTCCTCGACGGAGGCGAGCGCAGGGGCCTCCGCCGGCCGCCGGTGACGCAGCTCGTCGGCGACCTTCTTCGCGTACGCGGCGACCTCCTTCGCCCGCTCTCGCATGCCCGGATCCGACAAGGCCTTCTCGATCAGCGCGTTGATCGGGACGGCGCCCGTCCGCCCGAGGTCGAGGGCGATCGCCCGGACGCGCCGCATCCACGCAGGCGCCGTGTACAGGGCGACGCGCGTCGGCGTCAGCTTCGTCACCTTGAGGATCTCCCGCACGTCCGTCAGCGTGGCCTGGAGGAGGTCCTCGCCCGCCTCCGCGGCGGGGTCGATCTCCGCCTCGACCGGTTCCGGATACGGGGCCGCCGAGACGAAGCCGTGCCGGCCGAGCCGGGACCACACCTCCTCGGAGAGATGCGGCGTGAAGGGCGAGAGGATCCTCGTCTGGACCTCCCGGAACCGCTCGACCACGTCGGCGCGAGGCCGGTTCCCCGAGCGCCGCACGTACCACGCCCATGCGGTCTGCAGGTCGAAGTAGCCGTGTCGAAGGGCGGCCTTGTAGTTCATCGACTCCATCGCCGCCCTCGTCGCACGCACGGCGCGATGGAGGACGGACAGGAACCACGCGTCGATCGGGCGGCGGTCCGACCGCGTCGTCGTCCGGCGGGTCGCGACGGCGAGCCACTCCTCGAGCCGGCCGCGGATCGAGTCCGCGAAGTCCACGTCGAGGTTCGGGTCGTCCTGCCCGTCCCCCGCGTTCGCGACCATCATCCGGACGACGTCGGCGCCCCATTCCTTCACGGCGTCGCGGATGTACCACGTGTTCCCGCGCGACTTCGACATCTTGCGGCCCGCCCTCCGGACCCATCCGTTGATCCCGAACCCGCGCGGCCACAGCTCCTTCGGGAACAGCGCCGTGTGGTTGAACAGGCAGAACGTCATATGGTTCTGGACGAGGTCCTTCCCCGTGTTCCGCAGCTCGAACGGGTACCAGTACCGGAACTCGGCGCGCATCTCCTCGACGAGCCGCGGCTCGACGCCCAACCGCGACGCGACCGCGCGCGGGTCGCCTTCGCCGCGGAACACGTAGTCGAAGAACGCGTCATCGAGGCGGGACGCCCACGGCACCTCGCTCCGCAGCCTTCCGTCCTGGAGGCGGTGCGCGATCGTGTAGTACGCCATGTAGACGGTCGAGTCGGACAGGGACTCGATGACCCAGCCCGCGTCCCAGGGCAACGCCGTGCCCAGCCCGCGGTGGTGGGCGCACGGCCAGTCTCGCAGCCAGTCGACGACGTAGTCGAACTGCTTCCGGATTGCGTCGGGGTACAGGGTCATCGCGCCGAGCGCCTCGTGGACCTTCGCCTTCCACGCGGGGTCCGCGTAGGCGAGGAACCACTGGTCCTCGACGAGCTTCACGATCGCGGGCGTCGTGCAGCGGCACACGACGTCGCCGCTCGGCTCGAACAGGGTGTCGGCCTGACGCGATCCGACGAGCTGCTTGCGCACCTCGTCCTTCGCGACCTCCACGCGCACGCCGGCGAGGTGGCCGCAGTTCTCGTTCATCACCCCGGTGTAGAAGCCGCTCCGGTACACCTCCGCCTTCGCCGCCTCGAGCTTCTCCCGGTCCTTCTGGCTGCGGATCCCCATGCGTTCGACGACCTCGACGCCGGGCAGGGGGCCCCAACCCGGCGTGCGGATGATCGGGATCGGGCGGATCGCGAGGATGCGTCCCGGGTCCAGCCCGTACTTCCGGAGGCCGGGGCCGTCCTCCTGCAGGTCGCGCAGGGCGACGTAGTCGTCGGGCGCGTCGGACGGCACGCTCGTGACGATCCCGGTGCCTCGACCTTGGTCGATGAACGTGCTCGGGAGGATCGGGATCGCGCGGTTGATGCCCGGGGCGACGACCTCCTTCCCGACGAGGTCCCTCCCGCGGAGGCGGCCCTCCGCCGCGACGTCCTTCCCCTGCTCCGCGAGCTTCTTCGTCGCGAGCTCGTTGAGGATCCATCGCTCCCCGTCGACCCGCGCGAGCACGTACTCGACGCCCGGGTCGATCCACAGGTTCGTCTGCCCGAACACGGTCTCCGGCCGGATCGTCGCGGCGACGAGCAGCCGGCCGTCGGGGAGCGGGAACTTCAGGAGCGTGAACTCGACGGGCGTCTCGCCCTCCCCCTCGAGCCGGTCGTGATCCCCGATCGGCGCCTGGTCCTTCGGGCACCAGACGACCGGGTGCTTGTCCTTCCGGACGTAGCCGCCCTCGCGGAGCCTGCGGAACTGCCACCGGACGAACGCGTCGTACGGCGGATTCAGGGGGGTCGTGATGAAGGAGCGACGCCAGTCGACGGCCGCACCGAGCGCCTCGAGGTCCGCCCGCGTGGCCTGGGGGAACGTCTCGATCCAGTGCATCGGGTCCCCGAACCTCGGAATCTCGCGAGCCGGGACCCCCATCCCGCGCAGGATCGCGATCTGCCGCGGCTCCTTCTCCGCGACGCGCGCCGCGGCGCCGAGGATCGGGAGGCCCGTGCAGTGGAACGCCTGCGGGTGGAGGACGTTGTAGCCCGCCATGCGACGGAACCGGGACTGGAACTCCGCACGCAGGAACGACAGGCCGAAACCAAGGTGCTGGTATCCCGACATGTACGGGTAGGGCACGTTCGAATACCACTTCGGCCGGTCGGGGTCCGCGTGGGCCTCGAACAGACGGGCGTCCGCCCACGCCTTCTGCCACGTCCGCTCGATCACCTTCGGATCGAATACGGCCCGCCGCGCGGCGGATCTCGGCCTCGCGGAGCGCGACGCCGGACGCCGGCCGCCTCGACCGCGCGCAGCCGCCGGACGACGCTTCCGGGCGGGTCCCGCCCGGCGCCTCCCCGTGCCCGTCCGCCTCGTCGTTCTCCGGGGCACGGACGCGGATAGACGACCCTCCGCGTATAACCTTTCGCCGCTCCGACGAGGCCCGGGACGGCATCGCGAGGCGCGTCAGACAAGGCTTTTAAAATATGTAGGACCGGATATAATTCGAAGGGCCGTCCGACGCGGCCTTTCCCGGACCGATGGAGTCCATTGTCATACGTCGTATGACACTTGACAAACGCTTTAATAAGGTGCGTCCGGCTACGGCCCGCAACACGCCGAAAATCGTGCGCTAGAAGCGGTATGACTCGCGTCATATGCACAACGCACAGAAATGAGGCCTGGGATGGACGAAAACGAACGGATCACGCTCCGGCTCGAGAAAGAGAACCTCGAGCTGATCGACGGGTTCCTGTCCGACAACAAGTCGTGGACGAACCGGTCCCAGCTTGTCCGGGACGCCGTGCAGTCGTTCATCCAGTCCGTGCGGGAAGGCGGCAACATCGTCACCGTACGGATCCCGCGGTACTTCCTGGACCTCATGGACCACCTCGTCGCGAACGGCTACTTCCTCAACCGGGAGCACGCCGTCGTACGGGCGGTCGAGGGCTGGTTCAGCGCGGAGCGCGTGAAGGAGATCCAGGGGCACCGGCAGGAGATCGACAAGACGACGGGCAAGGCCGTCGCGGTGTCCACCGGCGAGAAGGAGGGAGTCATCCCGCCGTAGGGCACGCGGCGTGTGCGAGCGCCAGAAGGTTCGAACGTCGATCGAAGGAAAGCCAACCGGAAAAAGGGAAAGGGATGGGACCCTGTCAGGATGGGATGGGATGCACGCCTTCGACGACGGGACCGACCTTCTGGCCTCCCTCGACTCGCACGCGCGGGTCGAGGACTGACGTGGAGGCCTGAACACACATGCTACCGAAGGACTACGTGGACGAGGTCATCAGCGCCCTGTTCGACGACGCCGTCGACCCGAGGATTAGCGTCGTCGGGGTGGGCGGCGCCGGCGGC